>CAZWZZ010000242.1:0-8171 GCA_964638395.1 uncultured Caldilineaceae bacterium | reverse complement strand
GCCGCGACCGGCTGCTGCACCGCCAACGGGCGCGAGGAAGCGACCGGCGGCACCATTGTGCGATCCTCCGCCTCGATGACCGCCCCGGCGGCCGGTATCATCGTTTGATCGTCCAGCGCCGGAAGCGAGGCGGCCAGCAACGTGGCGTCCTCCTCAGCCCCGCCGAGCAGGGGGTCGGCCTGTTCCACCCGGAGCGTGACCTCGCCCAGCCGCAGCGAGTCGCCGGTTTGGAGCGGGGCGGTGGTCTCTACCGGTTTGTCGTTGACAAAGATGTTGGGTAGCCCGGTCAGGTTGTCGATGACGTAGCCATCGTCGGTCAAGCGCAGACGAGCATGCTCGAAGGCCAGCGACGAGTCGTGGATAACGATCTCGCAATCGGCTCCCCGGCCAATGGTTTTGGGTTTGCGGCTGACCGCAAATTGCTGTCCGTCAGCCTGGCCTTGTTTGATTTGAAGGGTTAGGGTTGGTGAGTCAGTCATGGGCTGTTTCTCCTTTGTGACTAATTTGATGGGTTCTATTGATTTGATGCTTACTCGGCGACGGGGTATAATCCGTGCTGTGAGCTATGAAAAATAAGCCTATGCTAAAAAGTTACTGAGTGATGCTGGAGGTGTGTTGATGTATACTCTGGAAGTACCTGATAGTTTGGCCTCGACTCTTGAAGAAGAAGCCAAAGTTGAAGGCGTTTCGCCAACCGCCTTATTAGAAAAGGCGCTGACCCATTACCGGCGAGTGATGCACCAACACCGCCTGGAGACGGCTCTGGAATGGTATATGGCGTTGCCAGCTTCGGAACGGAGCCAATATACCGGGCATTTTGTGGCTGTTTATCATCAAGCCGTTGTGGATCACGACCCAAATCGACTGGCGTTGTATAAACGGATCCGGGCGCGGTACGTTCAGAAACCCGAATTGATAATCCCGACCGAAGGTCCAACAGATTTCACGACTAATAATACCAACATCAAAAAGCAATGAGTGAATCTAAATTAACCAGAATTCAGCATTCACGGCAACGAAGTCGTCGGCGATGAAATGAGTCATGAGGTCATCTTGGGACGAAGTGTGCTGAACCGGTTCGTTCTGTTACTCGATGGTCCGGGGCAACAAAGCGATGTTTACAGCCAACGGCCTCGCGTCCGAAAACTTTAGACGATTTGAGATCGCTATCGCGTGTTGATAATGAAAGGTAATCGCTATGATTACAGTTGAAATCCCCGCTAAATTTACCGTTGACGATTTGCTAAAGGCGGTTGAACAGCTACCGCCCCAGGAGTTGACCAAATTTGCGCGTCAAGTTGTCGCCCTCCAGGCCAAACAGGGTGGGGGCTTGCTGGCTGATGATGAAGAACAGGTGTTGTTAAGCGTCGTTGAGCAACGCTTGCCCCCTGATTTGCAGGCCAGATTGGACACCCTGCGGGCCGAGAGCCGTCATCGCCCCTTAACCACTTCAGAGCAGACCGAATTGTTACAATTCGTTCAACGAGTCGAACAGCAAGATTTACAGCGAACCGAGGCCCTGATCGAACTGGCTCAGAAGCGAGGCATCTCGCTTCCAGCCTTGCTGGACGAGTTGGGCCTTCACCCCAGCTATGCCTGAGCGACGAATTTTGTAGGGGTGAGGCATCTCGGAACGGAGGTTGTTTTCCAAATGTGTCGCCACACCGAGATGCCTCACCCCTACGCCGGATGATTGTTTCGACCCCGAAACGGGGCAAGACGCGCCGCTGTTTCACCCCCGCCAGCATACCTGGGCAGAACATTTCGCTTGGGATGCCACCTTCACCCTGATCATCGGCCAGACGGCCACAGGCCGAGCCACCATTGAGGCCCTGAAATTAAATCGCCCGGAGTTGGTCAACTTGCGTCGGGTGCTGTATCTTGTCGGTGAACACCCCCCGCCCTAAACCAATTGACCCGCTGAGGGGAGCAGCCACACGCCCCTCCCCTCAGTATTCGTTGGCTACTTGACAATTAGCGGTAGGTAAACCTTCCGTCCACTATCATCACTGCCACTGCCCTCTACGACTTCCAAACTCAGAGTCAACCTGTGTTCAATAGTGCCGCTTCGGGCAATGATGGGCAGGGCGTAACGACCAGGATAAGTGCCTCCGGTCGCGCTCACAAAGGCTGTAACGTTTCCACTATCTTGAACGATCTCCGGCTCGAAGGAAACATCCAACCCATCTGCCAGCCGCTCTTTGTCAACGGCCAACGAAACAGGATAGGGCATATCCGAGGATAGTTCCAGCGTCAGGGGAATGGCTTGGGCTGCATCACCAGCCCCCACCTGAATCCCTGTGGCCTCACCGAACAGGATGAAATCCGGTTTTGGGGCGGGTATGGTTGTTTCCGGGGACCATACCTGCTTGTCTGTGTCGATATCTTTGGCCCCGATGCTGATATGGTAATCCTGACCCGGTTCAATCATGCTGACGAAGCTTTGTCCTGTCTCCAGATAGCCGACGGGAATCTCGCGTGTGACATCTACGGTTGGTGACAGGACATCGGCCGTGCGGATACGGAGATGATACTCATCCAGGTCGGGGTGTTGAAGCGAATCCCATTTGACCAGCATCTCGTTATTCTTGATGTTGACGTCGGCCTCGATGGTTGGTTCCCACTGTGTGGGGAAGGTTTGTGAATGATCCAGCGTAATGGTTGGTTCATCACTATCCGGTCGAAGCAAATGGGTACGCTTGATAAGCCCCTGACTATTTCTAGCCTCAATCCAGAAGGTATATATACCGCTCGGTAGTTGGCTTAGGTCGAGATTGTAGCTCCGGTCGCCGTTACCGGTGGGGATGTTCTCAGCAACGGGAACGCCGCCAAAGCGAGGGGCTTGATCGAGGCTACCGCCGTATTTTTCACAATCGATAGCGATTTGATAAGAAACAACACCACTCGAAAACGTGACCGCTTGGATGTAGTAGGGGCCTGTTTGCTCAATATCCAACGTCAGAGGAAGGTAGTAAAGGTCGCCAATTGGATGTTGCTCCTCATCATAGATAAACAACGGCACACTGTCATTTACTCGTCGCACCGTACATGTATCGCCCATTATCGCCGAGAAAACAAACCAATCATCCTCATCCTCGTCCGACAGATCGTGTGTTTGAAGGGTGTTGTTGGTCGGCAGTGGTGTGGCGAGATCAATGCTATTGTTTGGTTCGTCGGGGGGCGGTGTCGTGTCTGCGGCAGGGACAGTGGTCGTCATGGGGCCAGTCATCGCGTAAATGTTGATCGTCGTGTTTGGGTCTGCCGATAGAACACGCCACTCTACTTGGGGGGTATCCGGGTTGTTGGTCGTTCTGATCTGGCTGGGGTTGCCCGTGAAACTTGGGGGAGCAGAATTTTCGCCACTGTAGATATAGTAGTCGGTATTATCCGTATCCCCCGTGACTTGCATCTGCCAATCGCCTGGCTCTGCGCGAGGGACGATGAATACAATCTGTTTTTGCGAGCTATTAACAGAAACTTGCGTCGGTTGATACTGCGGGGATCCATTTGGGCGTATAATTGAAAATTCCAGATTGCCATCGGCGGGTTGCACCAAGGCGAAGATAACATCACTTTGCAAGCTGACAGAATAGTCGCTGATAACACTGGTGGCCTGTATTTGCCCCTCGAAAGGTGCTTTGACTCTGGTGTTCACCGACACAGTACCCGGCTCAACGGAGACCTGCTCGGCACTGGCCGCTGTGAGTTGGCCCTGTTGCATCAGCTTGATGTCCTGGCTGGTTAAAGAGGTCAGGGTTATGGCCCGGTTACTGATCGAAATATTCCCACTCTGATAGTTATAGGCAAATCCGGCCCGGTAGCCGAGAATATTGATGCTGCCGCTGATTTTTTCCAGATCGGCATAAGCATCAACCCGCCCTGCCCGTTGGGTGCTATCCGGGATACGCAGGCACTTCCCAAAAGCACATTTATCGACGATGTAGCCTCGCTCAACAAGTACTTCAGCCCAGCCGGAACCGGTAAAATAAAATTTCCCTCCGCTCTTACCCGCGTCGACAGACATTCCTCCATGAATAACCACAAATTTTATGGTCAGTTCGGAATGGAAGCGCCTGGCCTCAAACTCGGTTATCGAGCGAGTTACTTCTCGCCCCACTATATAGACGGATGTATCAAATCTCATTTTGAAGGGGCTGGGCCATAACGTCGCTTGAGGTACTGCGCTGACAAGTGGCACGGATCCAAATCGGGTATCGCTTTCAATCCACAGCTTAACCGAGATGCTCTCGATGTTCCCGGTGAGAGTAATCGTGCCCTCCACGCCTGTTATCGAGAAGCTGGTCGTTCCAATCGGCACACCTGGATAGCAGCGTAACCCCACCGTAACTTCCCGCAGGGCCAACCCCTGAGCCGAAATATCGCTGGCTGCCGTTGAGACGGTTGTGACCGGCTCATTATCCGGCGGATGAATTTCCAAGACGCTGCTGCCGTTGGGGCCGGTATAAAGCGTAACAGAGGCGTTAATACGACATGAATCGTTATCTTGCAATCCAGGCATACCAAACGCCCCCGCCGCTGTAATCTCGTATCCCCCGCCAGAGCGCTCCTTGAATTCTCCGCTTAAACTCATTAACCGTAACCCATCGCCTGCATCAATCTCCGGTAGGTTGAATTTCCCGCCTCCCACGCTTAAGTTGCCATTTTTGCTAATACTGACGTTATAGAGTGATGCCTCAGAACCGCCCCAGAGTTCGGGTATTTGTAATTTCGCTCTGCTAATCTTTAAGTTATCCCCCTCAATTCTGGGACCGTAGACATGTAGCGTCAACCCGGCCACATTGTCGATCTTAAAACTGGAAACGCTGCCCGAATGAATCCCCCGGTCGTTGATGACCAGGGTCGCTCCTGAGGCCGAACTCGGGGGACTGCCCTTCACGGTGATGTCCACTTTTTTACTGCTAAAGACGAAAATATACCCTCTATCGGTCGAGGTCCGAATTTTTAGGTGGTTCTGGCGAAACGTGACGGCCTGGCCCCAATTGAAATCGTCAACGTCAAATTCTGTAATCGTATTACTGGGACCAAATTGGAGACGGCCATCAATGGTTTCCGTTTCGCCGCCCAACCAGGCTGGAAATTGAAGGGTAAAATTATCCACCACAAGGCCGTCATTCTCATTGATGCTAAAGCCAGAAATTGACTTGATTTTGAAATCCTTAACCAGTTCAAAGGTGACCGGGTTGTTATCGCTGGCCACGAGGTTATTATCAGGGTCTACGTGAGCGGAAAAGTTTACGGAAAACAGCTTGTTGTGTGAGAGATTCATCTCGAGTTTACCGCTCAGGTCGCACCCGCCGTCGTCGGTGAAGGTTGTTTTGGCCTCCTTGATTTTGATCTTGACCTGACTGCTATAGACAGCCCAATCCTCGCCGCCATCGGCAATGCGGCAATATCGGGCCGGGCTCCAGACAATCAATTCGGTGGTGATCGTCTGCGGTCCCCCTTGCCCATTGGAGGTGTCCACCTCAATTTGGCCGACATACGGCTCTTCCTGGGGCGTTAACCCCGCCGCATCGACCGCCACTTCGACCTGTTGCGAGCTGAATTTGCCGACCGAGCCACTGTTACTGCTCAAGTTCAACCAGGCAGCGCCATCGCTGGCTTGCCATTGCATGTCGCCAAAACCATCGTTAAATATACCGATCATTTGCGGGGCGGGGTTATCCTTGCCGGACACCGCATAAAAATTAAGCGCTTGGGGAAAGGCTGATAATTGCGGTCCTCGTAGAGTATATATCTTGGCGCTAATGTTTCTGGGGCTTTCCTGTGCGGTAGGGCTGGTCACATCGAAAGCGCCTTCATGCATTCCCTCACCCAAGCCGCTCTGGTCGATCTGGGCTTCAACCGTCGTTGGGGCGACACCTCCGGCACGATCGAGCGATAGCCACGGAATGTTTTCGGTGGCGTTCCAGTTGAACTGGCCATCACCACTGTTGCGGATGTAAAACTTTTTCATGAGCGGGCTGGTATCCCCCACAAAGCTGCTGAAGACCATACGATAGCCATCGACGGCCAATGTGGGGGGCTTCCGCACCGAGGCCAGCACATCCACGGTGCGCACCGTCCCTTCACTGCCGGTCACGGTGATCTGGCCGGTGTGGCTGCCGGGGGATAACCCGGTTGTATCGAGGGTGACGTTAACCGTGGTCGGGGCCGTACCGTTCGTCTGGCTCAATTGCACCCAGCTTGGGCTGGCCGTAGCCTCCCAGGTCAGGCTTTTGTCGCCAATATTCTCGACGGTGAAGGTTTGAGCGCCACTACCCTGCCCAACGGTAAATATATAAGAAAGAACCGGCGGTCCGACGCGCATAACCGGTACCCCCCCGTTCGGTTCAATGAGGGTCAGCGCCAAAGAGATGGAGTGTTGTTGGTTGTTCGGGCCGGTGACAATCAATTGTCCATCATATGAACCCGGTTGTAGGTCGGTCACATCGGCAGAGACGGTGACGGTACTCAGATCGTTGATGGTGGTGCCGCTGTTCTTGTTCAGGACCAGCCAATCGGCGGTGGTGGTTGCCTGCCATTGGAGAATGCCATCCCCGGCATTCTGGATGATTACCTGCTTTTCGAGGGGGTTGGTTTTATTCAGCACCGCGCTAAAATCGAGGCTGTTGGGGGTCACTTGCAGGACGGGGTTGCCGGGTCGTAAAGTAAACTGGACAGGAATCTTTCTTATCTCCATCTGCTGGCCAGTAGCCGGCGTAACCGTAATCTCTCCAATGTACGGCTCTTCACGCGGGGTGAGTGTCTCCTCTTTCACACCGACATAGAAAAAACTATCGCCACTGCCTGAAGATTTCGAGAGAGTTAACCAGTCAGCGTCGGCGGCAACCGTCCACGAAGCGTCAAAGGTGGTGGTGTTGCCCACAAAATCAACATCCACCCGTTGGCTGGTCACTGTGTCGCCTGCCGTGGCTTCGAAGGTTAGCTGACTGGGTGTCACCCTAATTTCAGGAGGGGTTACTTGCATTGAGACATCAATGTTGTATGTACTAGGGATAGCTCCCGATGCCTGGATAGTAATTCTTCCAGTTTGTGTAGTGATTGGTTGATTTAAAGGATTAACAGTGACTCGGATAGTGGTGTAGCTGGAACTATTCCCTTGACCGAACGTTCCCGATGTTTTGGAAAGAACGATCCAACTCTTATTTGCGGTCGCGGTCCAGCTAGTTGCTGGATACCCTTGTTTCGAAATATTCAGATTTTGCCCACTCGGTACAAATCCCCCTGTTGATGTAAAATCTAGCTTCGTGGAAGAAAACGTTAGTTTTGGTTCTTTAACGCCACCAATCATCACCCTGACATTGTCGATAACAAAATTGCTGATTTTTGAGCCATTAGTGGTCACATAAAATTCGAGGGTAATGGCATCAGCCCCAGCCCCGTTAATTGATCTGGAGTAAGACTTCCAACCTCCGGTATTATCCTCTCGGCAAAGAAAATCAGGAAAGAAAACTTGATCGCTTCCAACACCCTCAATGGTATTTGTGATGAACAATTCATCGTTGTAGCAATTGTCTTCATCAGAACCAATGTAATAACTAAATTCGAGGGTTAATGATGTTGCCTCTGAGGGGAGTGGGATGCGTTGTCGGAGTTTGTGACGTCTGTTGGCAATACTGCCCAACCAAGCCACATAATCGCGAAAAGGTTCAATATTTGAAGGATGTTGCGTGGTAATAGTGGGATATTGGGGCAGGTTGTTTTCTATCGACCAATCTCCATTGTTCCCCGACTCAAAATTGCCATTGTTCACGCCGTCAACTGTGACGAGGCTCAACGGTTTAGCAACCGCCTGCTGTTGTGGCCCAATTAACAGGGCGATAAGTAACAGGGCAAAGATGGCGCTTATTCTGCTAAGTGAAACGGGTAAATGTAAGGATCTCATAAAGTACTCTCCTAAAGATGATTTTTGACTAACTTTATGTTGGTTGATATGATTTTTGTAATCCGCGAACGGATGGGGTGGCCGGTTGCTTGGGGTGGCCGGTCAGAGCAGGATCGCTAGAATGATAGGATGACATCCTCCTATTCTGTCGATCCTGCTCTGAAGGGCCCGGCTCCCCCTGAGTGCCTCCAGCGGTTCAACTACTGGGGCTGCCCCACAAACACCGTCCAATAGTGATACCGGTTGACTTCGCCGGTGTCGT
>CAZWZZ010000241.1:1400-8180 GCA_964638395.1 uncultured Caldilineaceae bacterium | reverse complement strand
CCTCGATACGCCTTTTCAAGGCTACTCGGGATGCGAACCGCGTAACTCCTAAATAATACCCAAAAAGGGGCTAGACTCGAACTTGTTTCTTTGGTACAATTTTTAGCCTAACGATTGTTATTAAAGTTCATTTTCGACAAATCGCAACAAAAAAAGCTCGAAGTGGGGTTGGCCCCACGTTGCCGGTCAGCGCCACACCTGCCTGGAGGGCAGACCGGCTTGGAGCATTTAAGCTTATGAATGTGTATCTCCCGGCGTTGGCAGCGCTGTTATTAGCCCATCTTATCGGTGATTTTCCGCTACAAACGAACCGCATCTTTCGCTGGAAATTGCAAAGCAACCTGGGTATTCTCCTGCACGTGGTCATTCATCTGCTGGTAACGGCCTTGCTGTTGCAGGAACCAGAGCAGTTTTGGCTACTTTTGGTGTGGTTAGGGGTCATTCATTTCGGTATCGACTGGCTCAAGTTGCGGATCCCGGTCCGACATCAAGCCCCCGGTTTTGTCATCGACCAGATGGCCCATCTGATTTCCTTGCTGGGCCTGGCGATGGCGTTTCCCGAGGCCCGCTCCCACTTACCGCTGTGGTTTATCTATTCGGCTCTGGTATACAGCCTCATCCCGGTCACGATTATGTTGATTTGGGTCATTATGGGGGATATGGCCCGGACGCAACCCGATTTTGCCTACAGCGACCTCCAGCCGGCAGTTCTCAGATGGTCCCAGCGCACCGGCTGGGTGTTGATTGTAGGTGTACTGTTTGTGACCGGGGCCAGATGGTTGACCGGCACAGCCTGGGGGATGAGCCTGACCGATGTGGTTTTGCGGCGGTGATTGATACAGTTGAGCTGCGGCGAAAAATCATCCTGAGTCCCGCAGGTGTATCGAAGGGTGATTTTTCGCCGCAGGATAGCAACTTTTGATAGATATGGAGGCGTTTGACAAAAATGGTAGTCAAACCCATCTCGCCTGATGATGCCGAGGTGCGGGCCTTGATCGAGGCGCTGGATGCTTACCAGCAGAGTCTTTATCCCGCCGAGAGCAATCACCTGGATAGCATCGAGGCGTTAGCCAGGGATCACGTCTTTTTTATCGGCGTCTATGACGAGGATACTGATGAGACTCTGGTCGGCTGTGGGGCGGTCAAAATTATGGCGGGCAATTACGGCGAGCTGAAGCGGATGTTTGTCCGACCGGCAGCCCGGGGTCGAGGAGTGGCCCGGCTGATGGTCGAGCGGCTGGAGGCCCATCTCATCGAAAAGAATGTGCCTGTGGTCCGGCTGGAAACCGGCATCCACCAACACGCAGCCATTGCTCTGTATGAAAAATGTGGCTACAGCCGGCGGCCTCCCTTCGGCCCGTATCGAGAAGATCCGTTGAGCCTGTTTATGGAAAAGCGTTTGATAAGTTCCGGTAGCAGTTGAGCAAGACAGTGGCAAAAAAAGCGGTCAAATTGAAGCTCGCAAAATTATTGATATTGTGTCCCATTATCGGTCCGATTAGTTATTGGGAGGCCGAGAATTATGACCGCTAGTTCATTCTGTTCGAGTATCGTTAGGATGTGGTTATCATTGGTTGTTTTGTGATGAGTTGGTTTAAAAAGAGACGATACAACCAGAACTGAGGCAGGTAAAATTCGGATAACCCAATTGGGCGATGCTTGCCCCCCATTTCCTTCAAGACAACCACCCAGGTGGGTATGATTTTATTGAGCCAGGTGTGTTACCATAAATATATTAAAGAAAGAAAGAAAGAGGAGGAAGCATGCAAGCCCAACGTTCAGAGCAACAACAGGCCGGTCACCACGGGTCTGACCGGGCCGACCACGCTGAACATCAGGAAGAAGAGGGCGGTCACCAGGGCCACGACCACAGCGGCCACGAGCAGATGTTTCGGGATCGTTTCTGGGTCAGCCTGGTTCTCACTGTTCCGGTCCTACTCTACAGCCCGACCATTCAGGGCTGGCTGGGCTTTAGTATGCCCACCTTTCCCGGCAGCGAATGGGTGACGCCGCTTTTTTCGGTCATCGTGTTTCTCTACGGTGGCGTGCCGTTTCTGCAAATGGCCGCCGATGAACTGAAGGAGCGGCAGCCGGGGATGATGACCCTCATTTCGCTGGCCATCGCTGTGGCTTTTGTCTACAGCCTGGCCACAGTTTTTGTCGATCTGGGGACGGGCTTCTTCTGGGAACTGGTCACCCTGATTGACGTGATGCTCCTGGGGCACTGGATGGAGATGCGCAGCGTGCGTCAGGCATCCGGGGCGCTGGATGAGCTGGCCAAGCTGATGCCGGATACGGCGGAGCGCATCACCGACAGTGGCGACACCGAGGAGATCAAAGTCAGCGAGCTACAGGCTGATGACAAAGTGTTGGTGCGACCGGGGGCCAGCGTGCCCGCCGACGGCGAAGTGGTCGAGGGCCAATCGGAGGTCAACGAAGCGATGATTACCGGCGAGTCGAAGCCGGTCAAGAAAACGGAGGGTGACGAGGTCATCGGCGGGACGGTCAACGGCGACGGCAGCCTGCGGGTGCGGATCACGGCCACGGGCGACGACACCGCCCTGGCCGGCATCATGCGTCTGGTCGATGAGGCCCAGAGCAGCAAATCGAACACCCAACTATTGGCCGATAAAGCGGCGGCCTGGCTTTTCTACGTAGCCCTGAGCGTGGCCGCCGTGACCGCCGTGGCCTGGGTGCTGGCTACCGGCTTCAACATCGACGTTCTGAAGCGGGTGGTGACGGTCCTGGTCATCGCCTGTCCCCACGCCCTGGGGTTGGCCATTCCGCTGGTGGTGGCTATTACCACCTCGATGTCAGCCCAGAACGGCATCCTGGTTCGGGACCGGCTGGCGATGGAAAATGCCCGCAACCTCAATACGATTATTTTTGACAAAACCGGAACCCTGACCAAAGGGGAGCAGGGCGTGGTGGATAGCATCGCGGTTGAGGGGTGGGAGGCTGACCGGGCGTTGGCTCTGGCAGCCGCCATCGAGGGAGACTCGGAGCATATGATTGCCCGGGGTATGCGCCAGGCAGCGAAAGAGCAGGAGCTATCGTTGCCCGATGTCAGTGAGTTCGAAGCCATCAAAGGGCGCGGCGTCCAGGCGACCCACGATGGCCAAACCGTGTACGTCGGCGGGCCGCGCTTGCTAGAGATGTTAGAGACGGAGCCATCCGGCGAGATCGCAGATTTTGCCGAGCAGGCCGGGGAGAAAGGGCAAGCCGTGGTCTATCTGGTTCAGGATGAGCAAATCGTGGCCGCCTTTGCCCTGGCCGACGTCATCCGGCCCGAAAGCAAAGAGGCCATCGAGCGTCTGCACGAGATGGACATCGAAGTGGCGATGTTGACCGGCGACAGTGAAGCCGTGGCTAAATCCGTGGCCGATGAGTTAGGCATCGACACCTATTTCGCCGAGGTGCTGCCGGAGGATAAGGATAAAAAAGTTAGCGAATTGCAATGTGAAGAGAAGACGGTGGCCATGGTCGGCGACGGGGTAAATGATGCCCCGGCCCTGACGCGGGCCGCCATCGGCATCGCCATCGGCAGCGGTACCGATGTGGCCGTCGAATCGGCCGGTATCATCCTGGTGCAGAGCAATCCCCTCGACGTGGTCAAGATTATCGAGATCAGTAAAGCCAGCTACGGCAAGATGGTCCAAAATCTGATCTGGGCCTCCGGCTACAACGTCATCGCTCTGCCCCTGGCGGCGGGCGTCCTGGCTCCTATCGGTTTTGTGCTGTCCCCCGCCGTGGGTGCGCTGGTGATGTCGCTGAGTACGGTCATCGTGGCCATCAACGCCCAACTGCTGCGCCGGACGGAGGTGGCGGCGGCGGCATAGGCGACGTGGGCCACCCACTGGACAGAAAGAGGAAGGACTCGATGATCCTCATCTCGGCACACTCAAACAGGGGTTGCGATAGCACGGCATCCGGTTGGGCATCATCGCCAACTCAACCTATGGTCAACGGTGAATAGGAAACTCCACCGATTCTCTGAGATTTTTTGTGGTGAGGGCATCCTTATGCCCGTTCCCGCATTGGGATGCGGTCGCTACCCCACAAAAGCTCATAGAGCCACTCCACCTGGAAAGATCACGACGCTCATCAGCACGCCTTCGAGCGCATCTTCTCCGATTTCCATAACCGGCCAAATCGAGTACAATGGCCCGTATGGACAATGCAACAACACCAATAATTGCAGCCAGTGGCGCTGACCGGATCACGGGCCAGGTCTATCTGTTCAGCAGCACCAGACAGCCTACGCTGGAAATCAGGTCGGGGGCGGACCCAAAACGAACCGTGCCTTTCACCCGCCTCGGGCCGGGTCGCACCCCGGAGGAGAGCCGCTGGCTGGCCGAACCACACCTACCGCCCGCCGGAGCCTGGCAGTTTCGGATCGATCTGGGCGACCACCGATTTTATGGGCCATCAGGCAGTGACTTTTATCGGACGACCCTGCGTCGCTTATGGCTGCAAGATGGGCAAATTTTTGATTATCAACCGGCTGGTCAGGTTTCACCCTCGCGGGTGCTGAAAATCCCAAAATTTAGCGGCAGCCTGTCGCCCCGTGATCTGTACATCTACCTGCCCCGGGGTTATGCCGACCATATAGAGCGGTACTATCCTATCCTGTTTATGCACGACGGGCAGAACTGCTTTGAGACTTTTGTCGAGGATAGCTTTGCCGGGTCGTGGCGGGCCGAGCAAACCGCCGATTGGCTTATCGACCAGGGACGCATGCGGGAGTGTCTCATCGTTGGTGTTAGCAACGGCCAGACCAACCGTATGACCGAATATCTGCCGCCATACATTCTTGCCCAGCCTCCCGCTCCCGGCGCGGTTCGGGCGGCTGTGCGGCAGGGCAAGCGGCTGCGCCCGACGCCGGAGCCGGGACGGGCCGAACAGACGGCGGCCTACTATCGCTACGAAGTCGCCCCCTACATTCGCCACCATTACCGCGCCCTGACCGGGCGAGAGCAGACCGCCACCTGCGGCTCCTCCATGGGCGGCCTTTTTTCAACCTATCTGGCCTGGGAACACCCAGATTTTGCTCGACATCACGCCGTGCTGTCCCCGGCTTACTGGATCACCCGAACCGGGCCGGGGCGGCTGGAAACCATCGAGCGGCTGCGGACCGGTCAACGGCGAGACATCCGGCTCTGGCTGGACAGCGGTACGCTGGACACGCCGGAGGAAGGGGATGATGGCCGGTATGATACGCTGGCTGCCCGCGATGCCTTGCTAGAAAATGGCTACGTCGAAGGGTCTGAATTTCAATATTACTTGGATGAAGGGGCCACCCACAGCGAGGGGGCCTGGGCCGGACGACTACACCGGGTGTTTGAATTTTTGTTTCCATTGAAGGTGGCGGAGGAACAGGTTTTGTAAATTGCGGGGCTATCTGGTTTGCGGTCTCAACTTTGGGTTCATTTAATCTTCTTGACTTTCTTGATTTTTCCGGCGGTATGACGGTATAATGACGGCCTGTTAACAAAAGACGTTTGGAGCGAGAAAGCGAATGATGAATATTCCCCTCGATGACAGGGAGTTCTTCGAAAACGTGAAGTATCAAGGCAAACGGATCAAAGTGGGCGATAGCGTTATCGTCCGGCAGGCCGGGCAAACGCGGCAGGTCGAAGTGAGTGGCATCTTCAAGAGTCAGGGACATTACTGGGTGGGGTATGAGGAGAACCAACAGTTCTGCCCCTGGCCCCTGGTGCAGGTGTCGGCCTGATGGGGGAGAGAAGATCGTGCCGTTTCTGCTAATTTTGAGCCTGTTAGCCATCGTGTCGGCCATTTACTTACGGGACAAGAACCCAATCTTGAGCCGACAACTGTTGATCGGCATCTATGGGCTAATTGCCTTCTTTAGTTTGGCCCGGGGGTTATTTTTATCGGCGGTTATCTTCGGCTTGCTGGCCGGCTGGAACTGGATGTCTCTCAGACAGCTTCAGGCCCCGGCCCAACAGCCCAAAGCCAAAACACCCCCGCCCCGCCGCCGCACCCCGCTACCGAATGGCTGCCCGCCCAACTGTTTTGGCCTTGATCTGAATGGGGCCGACCTGGCCGGGGTCAACCTGAGCGGGGCTAATCTACGGGAGGCCAATCTCTTTGTGGCTAATCTGCGTCGGGCCAATCTGAGCGGGGCTAATCTCGAGGGGGGGGATCTCGGCGGCGCGGATTTGAGCGGCGCAGACCTGCGCCGGGCCAATCTACAGGGCACAGACCTGCGCGGGGCCAAGTTTGATAATGATACCATGTGGCCCCTCAATTTCGATCCCATCCGGGCCGGGGCGGTGCGTAAGGATTAGAGGGTCCGGCCAAATATCAGTCTCAGGATACTGCGCTCTGCTGAGTCTTTCCGGACAACAATAAAACGGGCGTGGTGATTTCACCACGCCCGTTTGTATTTACCGGGTTAACCTAGTTAAACTAAGGTCACATCTTCGGCGGCTGGCCCTTTTTCTCCTTGCGTGACAACGAATTCTACGCGCTGCCCCTCTTGCAAAGAACGAAAGCCTGTAGCGCTGATGGCGCTGTAATGGACGAAAACATCTTTGCCGTTCTCGCGCTCAATGAAGCCAAAACCTTTGCTATCATTGAACCATTTCACAGTGCCGGTTTCACGATCTGCCATAATTGATGAACCTCCTTTCTGAATAAATTTATAGATGCTAGAGGTTCAACATCAATTTCAGATCGAACTCTGACTTTAGAGTAGAACAACTACTAACAACAAGTAAGATAATAGCAGGAATTAGCCGATTTGTCAAACCGGCT
>CAZWZZ010000241.1:0-1300 GCA_964638395.1 uncultured Caldilineaceae bacterium | reverse complement strand
GCCAGCACGAACTCGGCATAGGCGTTGCCATCCATATAGGTTTGGACGAAAAAGTCGGTGCCGTCGATCCACACCGTGTACAACCCGGCATTGAGGCCGGCCAAATCGCAGGTGCCGGGACCTTTGCTGCCGGTCATACAGGCCGCTTTATAGCCGCCCCCTTCGCTTTCGGCCATCACCCTCAGGCCGGAGGCGGGCGCTTTGACGACGATGTTAGACCAGCCGCCCAGCCGTTGATCCAGCTTGCTGGGGTTGTGCCAATCGAGCAGCACCCAGCCGTCGGGCGAGGCGAACTCCTGCCCCTCAAAGTTGGTATATTTATCAAACTCGACATAATTTTGCATGCCCGCTTCTACTTCCACGAAGGTGGCCCGAGACGCAGCCTCCGGGTCTTCGACCCAAATCTCATACCCTGCCGGGGCGATGTAGGTGACAATAAATTCGCTCTGGCCCCGCACTTCATATCCCCCGTTGCGGACGTGGATGATTGGGTCCCTCTCGTCGGCGGTACGGACGATGAGGGTGGTGATATTTTCGGGGTCGGGTTCGGTGTAAACTTGGTCCCGCAGCCACATCTGGCCATCGTTGACCAGGATAGTGACCGGCTCATCGGCGCGGGGCAGGTCCAAAGGGGGCGGCATCATGGTAGTTGTAGGCGTTATCTCTTTGGTTACTTCTGCCACCGGGGCTGTCATCTTGACCACCGCCGGTTTGCCCGCCGGGGCAGCAGTTTCCGGTTCGGTCTCCGGGGTTGGTTCTGTAGCCGGGGCGGGCGGTTGATAGCCGGGAATAAGCAGCCGTTGGCCGAGGAAGATAGAATCAGGATTATCAATATCATTGGCTTCTTTGAGGTTGAGATAGCCCACCCCGTAAGTCAAGGCAATATTAATCAACGTCTCCCCTTCGGCGACGGTGTGATAGTAGGCGGTCTCTTCGGTCGTCCTTGTCGTCGCAGTTGAGTCCGGCCCGGCCACGCACAACGATTGGCCGGTGTAGATGAGATCAACCTGCAAGCCACCATTCAAGCGATCCAGGTCGGCCAGGGTCACGCCATTGGCAGCGGCGATGCCGGAGAGCGTTTCGCCGCTTTGGATGGTGTGGTATTGACCACAGGCAGCCGAGGCGGTATCAACGGTGTCAGCGGTGTCAGCAGATGATGGGGATGGGGATGGGGGCGGGTCAGTTGTCGGGGGCGCGGCGGGGTTGGCCCTCGACGGTGGGGTAGCATCGAAGGGAATCAAGATGCGCATACCTACGTACACCTCGAAGGTGTCGCTCAGGCCGTTCGCCCGGAGAATGA
>CAZWZZ010000240.1:0-8200 GCA_964638395.1 uncultured Caldilineaceae bacterium | reverse complement strand
CCCCTCATCCAGACCGGACAGAAAGCGGCCGCCCATCGCGCTGGCCGCCGGGCCGGAGTGGATGGTCTCCACCGGGGTGCGGGTGGCAAAGTCGTCGCTCATCAGCGTGCCGTCGCCCCGGACCACCATCAGCGGCGCGGCGATGCGGCGGCGGGCCAACGAGCGGCGCACGGCTGCGACGAACTCTTGCAGCACGGCCAGCAGCGAGGCGTTGAGGGCGCTGGTGGTGGCCCGCTCCACTGAGCCGAGCTTGGTCGAGAGTTGGCTCCCCAAGACGATGGGCAGGTCACACATCCCGGCGATGGCCCGATAGGCCCGATTTTCGTGGTCGGGGTTGAGCGGGCTGAAATAGCCGGAGATGGCGATGGCATCCACCTCATCCTTGACGGCGGCCACGCACTCCAGCATAGCCGGCAGGTCGAGCGCCTCCTTTTCCCGGCCATACAGGTCGTGACCGCCCTCAAAGTAGTAGTAGCGGGGCGTGGCGAACTGTTGGTCCAGCTTGAAGGTGGCCACCAGGTCGGGGTCGTAGCCGATGAGCAGCAAAGCCACCCGTTTACCCTTGCCCTCGGCGATGGCGTTGGTGGCCAGGGTGGTCGAGATGGAGACCATCTGGATGGCCGCCGGATCGGTGATGTTGATGCCGTCGAGGACGGCCTCGACACCGATGGAGAAATCCCGTTTGGTGGTCAGGCTTTTATGGGCCGCCACCACCCGCCGCGAGTCATACTCCAATAGGACGCCGTCGGTGTAGGTTCCGCCGGTATCGATGCCCAAAACGAGGGAGTTTGAATGTTGCATACTGCCCCGTTGCTCACTGTCGGTTTTGGATTTTGGATGGGTCATAATTCGGCGATGCTGCCAGATGGTCTAACAACGTTTGAATGGTGGGCTGATTGGGCAGGTCAAAGACAGCCTCTTCGATAGCCGCCACGCGCTCCGGCGAGAGCAACTCGTTGGCCAGCCAGTGATATTTGGCCCGCAGGTCGTCCTCACTAAACGGAAATTCCTGTTCGCCCCGAAAGGTGGTTTCGCCGCTGTCAAAGGTGTGGCCATCGGTTGTCTTGATCTTGACCCGCGCCAGGAACTTGTCAGGGAAGCGGGCCGTCAAATCCGGGTCGCTCACCAACGTAACCCGGTCAGCCAGGGCCAGCACTCGCTCGTTGTGCAGGTAGCCCTCTAGCAGTTGCTTTGGCCCGACCCCGGACCAGCCGTGGCCTGTTTCTGCCTGGGCCAAAACAGCGACGGCCACGGGATAGGGCAGGTTGTATTGGGCCTCTTCGGTGGTGGCGGGGCGAGGGTGGGCCAGGCGCGTGGCCTTTTCAAAGGTGTGGACCTCGATCCCGGCAACCTGTTCCGGCGTGAGTTGTTGTTGGCGCACAATTTGCAGAGTTCCTTCGATGGCCGGTTGCGCCCACCAGCAGACGGCGTGCGGCTTGAAGCCCTGCTCCATAATCAGCCAGTTGCTTCCCAAATCTTGCCAATATCCGGCCACCTCCGGCGCTTCTACGGTGATGGCCGGCGCGCCGGTGAAATTCTGGGCAGCCAACATACCGGCGCTCACCCCGGCCATGGCCCCCCAGCCGCTGCCATCCTTGAGCATCGTCGGATGATCAATGCAGCGCATCATTTGTGACCGGGGGCCGTGGTATTCGGCAATGCCCAGCGCGTGGCGGGTCTGCTCCAAGGTCAGCCCGTGCAGCCGGCTGTAGAGCGCCGCCGATGATACCGCGCCCCACGCCCCGGAGGTGTGATAATCACACACCGTGGCATGCAGGGCCACGCCGGCCCGGCAAGCAATATCGTAGCCAACCACCATCGCCGCGAGAAACTCCTGACCGGAGGTTGGCCGGTTTTCACGGGCCTGTTTTTGTTCAACCGCCGCCAGCAGAGCGGACAAGATATGGACCCCGGCGTGGCCCAACGTTTCACGGTGGCTATCGTGGATGTCCATCGAGTCAATGGTCATCCCATTGGCCAACGCCGCGCCGGGGGCGCTGCATCGCCGCCCATCGAGCAGCAGAGTCGCCTCATCGCCGCCAAAAACCTGGGCGGCGTGGTCGCGGATAATGGCCGAGAGTTTGGTTTGTCGCCCGCCAACCAACGCCCCAATCAGGTCTAACAGACACACCTGCGCCTGTTTTTGGACATCAACCGGCAGGTCGGCATAGGTTGTGTGATGAATGAACTCCAGAATTTGTTTCATTGTATTACCCGGTATTCCCCGTTAATGCGCTGGGGAGATGCTCCAGCCCCGAAGAGTTTTTTGAAACCCTTCGGGGCTTGATGTAATTACATTAGTTTGAAGCGCGAGCCAAGTCCGTGACTGGGCGGGCTGCTTGGGCCAAAGCCGGAAGTCAGTGCAAAGCCTCCCCGGAGGACGGACTTGCTGCGAGCGAGCGGCGTGACTACTTCGATAATGTCACATTAGACAGATGTTCTGTCAACCCAACGTTGACCTAGCCCAATCCGCCCGCCCGGACATAAATGATCCGGGCTATCAAACTGCACCGGATCAATCCGGTTTTAGATTAGCCCGATTTATCGGGCGCTGTTCAATAGCACGGCGAGCCTGTCCTGAGCTTGTCGAAGGGTTCATCGCCGTGCGGGTGGTGGGCAAAACGAGTCATCGGGATGGCCAAAAACTCATCATAAGAATATGACATTGTCGAACTACTCTGGACGCAGAGCGTTCGGATTTGCTCCAACACAGCGCACGAGAGCTAGTTGTTAGGCAAACATCTTAATATCCAGCTCCTCATCCTTATGCCGCGCATCGGCCAGCTCGCAGATGCGGCGTAGCTCCCTGACCATTGACGCCTCCATCAGCGGTTCGGTCTCTGTTTCCAGAATGTCGATGACCCGCTCGTGGACGCGCTGGCCGTAGGTTTTGCTACCGGCGGCGCTCCAGCCTTCCCAATTTTGGCGATCTATCAGCTTGGGCGTCCAAATTTCATCCTTGAAGCGCTCGAAGGTGTGGTCATGCTCCAGGAAATGGCCGCCGGGGCCGACATCCTCCATCACGTGCAGGGCCATCGTGTCATCATCGACCGGGATGCCGCGCAGAATCCGCTTGACCATGTCGATGATTTCATCGGAAGCAACCATCATATCTAACGAACTGGTCAACCCCTGCTCGATGTAGCCCACATCGTGAATCATATTGCCGCCGACCATCGCCGCCGTGGCGATGTTGATGGCCGCCTCCATGACCGCCTGCTCATCGAACATCTTCACATCGGAGCAGCCGGCGGTTTCGTACATGGGCACGCCCAGCCATTTGGTGATGTCGGTGTAACCGGCGCTCAACAGGGCCATCTCCGGCGAGCCGTAGCAGTAGACCGTGGTCCGCATATCCATATTGGACATCAGGCCGCCGATGATAAGCGAAGCGCCCGGTTTCCGCAACTGGCTGACCACGATACCGAACAGGCTCTCGGACAGGGCCTGCACCAGCAGCCCGGCCAGGGTGGTCGGCGCTGTGGCTCCGGCCAGCGGGCAGGGAGTATAAACGAAAGGAATCTCATGGTCACAGGCGAAGAGTAGCTTTTGGACCACTTCCTCGGAGTGACTCAGGGGCGACACCGGCTCGATGTAGAGGGAGAAAGCCGGGCCTTTGCGCCACGCATCGTAGCCGCCCAGCCGGATGTAGGCCATCTCCAGTTGGTCCCGGACGCCATCCAAATCGACGGCGGTGATATTGATTGGTTTGTTCGTGCCTTCCAGCATGGCCAGATATTGCCAGCGGTCGTAAGTGCCCACGGCGCTATCCTGGACGATGCCTAGCGACATATGGAAGTCGATGTTGGGCAACGCCTGGGCCATCCGGGCAAAATTTTTGACATCCTGGTAGGTAGCCCGCCGCCGCTGGCCGCTGTAGGGGTCGAGCGTAAAGGGCGTGTCCGACCCGCCGCCAAAGTAAATCTGGTTTTTGTACAGTTCCATACGATGGGCGCGGTCAGGCCCGACCACCACCACCTTGCGCGGCAGCGTGGCCCGCGCTTTATCAACCATCCAGGGCGGGATTTTCACCAGGCTGCTCTCCTCGGTCGTCTCTTCGACGATAGCGCCCCCGGCGTGGGCCACATCCACCCCTTCTTTATCATAAACCCGCACGCCGGTCTCATACAGCACCCGCAAGGCCGAGAAATAAATCGCCTCAATCTCATCCTCACTGAGAACCTGTAAGGTGGGCGTGACGTTCACTTTATAATTAGTTTTGTGAACTTTCATTCTCTACACTCCTATATTCTTCCTTTCGGAACGAGTAGTTCGACAATGTCACATTAACATAATTTGACCCTGAAACGCCCCCCCAGCCCCCCAAAGGGGGGAGCAAAGCCAGATATTCCCCCCGCTGGGGGGCTAGGGGGGCGAATGTGACATTGTAGAAGTAGGAACGAGGATTCATTGACTGGGACAATCGACTTAGGTAATTAGCTAATTGGCAAATGGCAATTCAATCTCTGATGACTAACTATCAATTACACCGAACTCAAATAGGGAAGTTATTTAATCCTCATTCTTTGCTACCGGATAAACTCCTCCTGGCAAATCTCGCCGCCGGGAGAAATGACCACGAACTCATCATCGGCCTGCTCCGGGTCTGCCGCAATTTCGACCAACCGCCGGACGTAGGCGTCGGAGCCAAGAATCTCCTCGTACCGCATGCCCCACTGTTGGCAATAGGCGGCCACCGCCTGGGCCTGGGGCCGGTATTTGGCCATATCTGCCTCGCTGTGCGTCACCAGCACCAGTCGCTCATAATGTTGATACTGCTGGTCCATAATCCAGGCCGCATCTTCCTCCCCATACTTGTCCACATATTCCTGATACTCTTTCAGCGGATGACTGCCCGACTCCAGCCAGCCCTTGCTCAGATAGTAAGTGCCGGGCGTGGCTTCGAACTCCCGCATATAAGCCTGGCGCGAGCCTAGCAAAATGGCGATACAATCATCGGCCCGGGGCACGAGCAGGGTGTGCCGCCCCGCTTTGATACCGTTCAGGCCGTTGCCACACAGCCCGTAACCCAGCACCACCAGGCTGGGCCTCTCCAGGCTGTCGATGGCCTCTTGCAAAGTGTAGGTCATCTTGCTGGGCAGCCGGTGCAGCCCGTAATCCATAAAGGTGACCTGCTCGGCCAGCGAGTCGGGCAGCAGGCGTTCCAGCATATTCTGCAACACCTGGCAGGCGATGATAACGACGGGTAATTTCTCCGGTGACGACATAGATTGCTCCATTTAGGCTGTGCCTGCGAATTTTTTCAGCGCATCGGCCCCGGCCACGGCGTTGGAGCCGTAACCATCGGCCCCGATGCGTCGGGCAAACTCAGTATCCACCGGAGCGCCGCCGACGATAATCTTCAGGTTGTCCCGCAGCCCGGCCTCTTCCAGAGCTTTGATGGTGTGGCCCATCGCTCGCATGGTGGTGGTCAGCAGGGCCGACATGCCGACGATGTTCGGCTGGTGTTCCTTGACGGCGACCACAAATTTCTCCGGCGGCACGTTGAAGCCCAGGTCGATGACCTCGAACCCGGCCCCTTCACACATCATGCCCACCAGGTTTTTGCCGATGTCGTGCAGGTCTCCTTTGACGGTGCCGATGACCATTTTGCCGGCGAGCCTGGCCCCGCTGGCTATCAGGTGGGGACGCAACACCTCCAGCCCGGCCTGCATCGCCTTGGCCGACATCAACACCTCCGGCACAAACATGTCGCCCCGCCGGAAGCGAACCCCGACTTCATCCATACCCACAATCAGGCCGTTGTCCAGAATGGCTTTGGGGGGCGCGTCCTGCGCCAACGCCTGCTGAACCAACTCCGGCGCTCTGGCGACGTTGCCTTGTAAAATGACGGTCGATAGTTGCTCATAGATGGCACTCATTGTTCACTCCTTTCTTTGACCCGCGCTTCGGCTGCGTCCAGCACTGCCTGGATGGCCTGCTCGGTTTCCGGCTTCACCGGCGCGGGTTGGTGCGTGGCGATAATCTCGCGGGTGCGGTCGATGACCCGCTCCCGCATGCTGGTTCCGCCCCATTCCTCCCACTCTTCATAGTTTCGGCGGTCGCACAGGGTGGGATACCAAAATTCGCTTTTGTAGTGGCGATGGGTATGGGGTTCGTACAGGTAATGACCGTTTGGCCCGACGTTGTGGATGACATCCACGGCCAGGGTCTCCTCATTGACCTCGATGCCCCGGGTGATGCGCCGAGCATAACCGATGGCTTCATCCATCATCACCGTTTGCAAAATCGAGCCGGTCATGCCGCTCTCGGTGTAACCCACATCGTGACACAGGTCTCCCTCGGTCAGGGCCGAGAAGTAGACCGAGAGCGCCCCTTCCAGCGAGGCTTGCTCATCCAGCGTCTTGGAGTCGGTGCAGCCGCCGGTTTGCCATACCGGCAGCCCCACGTAGTGGGCCAACTCGCTCAATCCGGCCATCATCAAGGATAGCTCCGGAGCGCCGTAGGAGAGAATCATGGCGCTCATATCCATGACCGACAGCACGGAGCCCATAAAGAAGGGCAGGCCGGGCCGCAACTGCTGGGCGATGACCAACCCCGCCCAGGAGTCGGCGGCGGCCTGGATAATGTTCCCGGCGGCGGTGACGGGACCGGTCCCGCCGGCAATGGGGATGGGCGTAAAAATGACCGGAACCCGGTGTCTGGCGGAGAAAATCAATTTGTCGAGAGCTTCCTTGTTGCTGACCAGGGGGGAGAGCGGTTCGCAGTAATGGACGTAGTTGGGGCGCTGTTCAAAGGCTCGCTGGCCGCCCGCTTCGGCAATGGCTATCTTGTGGATGTCTTCGGCATCCTCCAGGCCGTAAGACCAGGCCACAATCGGCTTGGTGGTGTTGGGGAACATGGTGGCAAATTCGTAGGTGGCGGCTAAATCGGGGTGGACATCGCTGACCGTGCCCAGCGACTCGACGAAATCAATATTGGGCAGGGCATCACACACTTTGGCCACGATTTCAGCATCGCCCCGCCGGTAGGGGCGGCGCTCCAGCGTCTCCACGTCGGTGAAGTTGGGCGGCGTGGGGCCTGGCCCAAAATGAGCCCGCCCCGGCCCGATGCGGATGTCGTGGTCACGGTTGCCGTCCCGGGCAAAAATAGTAAAGCTGCGCGGGGCCGTTTCCAGAGCGCGGCGCACCAGATGGGAAGGGATACGCACCCGCAGGCCATCGACCCAGGCCCCCGCTTGTTTCAAAATTTCCCGTGCTTCTTCGTGATGCACCTCCGGGCCGATATACTCCAACACGTGGAGCGCCCCGTCCACCAACGCTTGCCGTTGGTCCGGGGAGAGCATCTGAAAGCGCACGCCGGAATTAGCTCGAACGTTCGTCCTCATTGAGAACCTCCTTTGCTCCATAAAATTAACGACCAAATCCGCTTAGGCAGTTCCAAGATTGAAGTTCGCCAAATTGGAGCCACATAAAACGTAAAACGCGAAACGTAAAGCGTGCTTATCGAGCAAAGACGTTACGTTTTTCGTTTTGCGCTTTACGGATTTTGGATGGTTATTTTCTTGGATATGCCTTACCGATTAGGTTGCTTCAATATGTTTGCCTCCTACGCACAGCTTGTTATCAATCCATATCAGCCAGTTCAGCCGCCCCCCTTTCCCGCAATTCAGCCAGGACCGACACAACGTTATCCGGCAGCGGTGTCGGCTGGTGAGTTTCAACGATGCGGATCGTCTCCTCCTTCACCCGCTGGGCCATATCTTTAGCCCCGGCCAGCTCCCAATCATCCCGGCTCTGGCGATCTAACAAGCCAGGCATCCACAAATGTTCCCGAAAATGGTCGAAGGTGTGATCCTCTTGCAGGTAATGGCCCGCCGGGCCAACCTGTTTTATCACGTCACGGGCCAGCGTTTCGGTGGTCACTTCGATGCCGCGAATAAAGCGTTTGGCCATACCGATAATTTCATTGCCCATGACCAACATTTCCTGGGAGCAGACCATGCCCATATCCATATACCCGACATCGTGAATAAGGTTAATCCCGGCCAAGCCTTGCGCCAGAATATGGAAGGCGCTTTCGATACCGGCCTGGGCATCGAGACATTTGGAGTCGGTGGCCCCGGCCAGACCCCAGGTGGGCAAGCCAAAGGATTGGGCAATCTCAGCCTGACCGGCCAGCCCTAAAGCGGTTTCCGGGGCGGCCATACACAGCTTGGTGGTGGCCATATCAAACACGC
>CAZWZZ010000239.1:1486-8217 GCA_964638395.1 uncultured Caldilineaceae bacterium | reverse complement strand
GGGGCTTTCCGCCTTGTTATTGCCCCCTGCCTTTTTTTCCATGACAGGAGTTGAATACTACCCCCCCTACTACCTCCGAGTAGTGACAGTACCACCCCCCGTCGGCTACAATAGAATTATCAGCAGCAATCCACAGCACCCTTCGATACAACCTCGTGCCTCGGTTTACTCAGGATGCTGGGATTGCTGAACATCCGGCCAAACCGACAGGGGGACCCCGATGCTCGATAAACTCCGCGATTACGCGCTGGCCACGTTAGCCGAAAATGAAAGCTGCACCCTCTCCACGAGTGGCCCGGCCCAACTCCAGGCCTCGGTCGTCCGGCTGGCCGTCCGGGGCGGTAAACTCTACCTGCTGATTCCGGTCACCTCCGACCACCTCTTCAACCTGGAACAGGAGCCGACCGTCCTGCTGACCACCCGCCGCTGGCAACTGCGGGGAACTGCTGTACTGCTCAAACCGGCCTACACCGCTCCCCCGCCGGACCTGGCCTCCCTATTCGATCCGGCCTTAGCTCACACCGCCGGCATCGTCGAGGTCATCCCCCACCAGATGCACATCGAGACCGGTCAGGGCCAGCCCCATCGCCAAACGATTGATTTTTGAGGTAATACTACCCCCGCTACTACCACCGGGTAGTGACACTACCACCCCCCGTCGGCTACAATAGACCCATCGTCAGGGATGAGGGCTGAATTATGAATGATGAAAAATTTTCATCCCTCATCCCTCATAATTCATAGGTTTGTGTTATAATGACGCCCGTTCCAAACAGCCAAAAACCCCATAGCAAGAGGAGAGAGATCATTATGAACCACCGTTCCCTCATTTTCCTGGTTCTTCTAATAACCGCCGCTCTGCTGACCGCCGCCTGCGGCGCGACCACCAAGGTGGAAGCCCAGACCGAGGCGCAGCCGACCGCCATCCCCCGCACCGCCGTCGAGGTGGCCCCGGTCGAGACGGGCAGCATCGCCTCCATCTTCAACTACTCCGGCAACCTCGAAGCGGAGGCTGACATCGAACTCGTACCCAGAGTGTCCGGCGAAATCGTGGAAATCTTCGTCAAAGTGGGCGATGAAGTGCAGGCGGGCGACCCCGTCGCCAAGATCGATGATGAGTTGCTGGTCATCGAGGTCAAAAATGCGGAGTTGGGTCTCAAGCGGGCGCAGTTGGAGCTGGTCAAAATGGAAGCCGGCTCCCGGCCCGAAGAGGTCGACGCCGCCCGCTCATCCTACAACATCGCCCTATCTGCCTTGAACGACACCACCACCATCGACGACAACGAGCGCACCCAGGCCATCCTCAACCTGGCCAAGGCCGAAGCCCAACTCAAGAAGGCTCAGGCCGATTATGACAAGATTGCCTGGGCCGGACAGGTGGCCGAAACGCCGCAAGCCATCGCCCTGGAGCAGGCCACCGCCGATTACGAAGCCTCGCTGGCCGCCTACAACCTGCAAACCAACCCCAGCGACGCCCAGTTAGCCCCCCTGCAAAACAATGTCGTCCAGGCCCGGCTCAACCTGACCAAGGCCGAAGAACCCTTCCGCTCCTTCGATTTCGACCTGACCCGGACGGGTATTGAGCAGGCCGGGGTCAGCCTGGAGCGGGCCGAACTGCAACTGGAGTACGCCACCATCGAAGCACCCTTTGAAGGCTTCATCGCTTCCATTGACATCGAAGAAGGCAGCCTGGTCAACGCCCAGACCACCATTGGCCGGGTTGTCTCCAAAGGCATCGAGGTCAAGGTCTCCGTCGAGGAGAATCGCCTGGGCCAACTGTTCGAGGGACAACCGGCCTCTCTGCGGGTGGCCGCCTATCCGGGCCGC
This sequence comes from uncultured Caldilineaceae bacterium, assembly GCA_964638395.1. Lineage (GTDB taxonomy): Bacteria > Chloroflexota > Anaerolineae > 4572-78 > J111 > CAZWZZ01. The sequence continues at coordinate 6,390 of CAZWZZ010000239.1, read as the reverse complement.
GAATTTCGAGCGGTCGTCAGCACCATCCCCCCCGTCGCCGACGCCACCACCCGCACCTTCGATCTGACCATCATCCCGGAAGATGAGCAAAATCTCCTCCGCAGCGGCATGTTCGCCGATGTCTCCATTTTAGCCGCTGACAAAGCAAACGCTCTCCTCGCCCCCCGCGCCGCCGTGACCCTGGTCGATGGCCAGCCCGTGGTCTACGTCGTCGTGGTTGAGGATGACACCACCAAAGCCGAACAGCGAGCCGTCACTACCGGCCTCCGCGACGGCCAATTCATCGAAATCCTATCCGGCGTTGATGAAGGCGAAACCATCGTCACCGTCGGCCAGAACAATCTGGTCGATGGCGCGGAAGTGGCGGTGATTGAATAATTAATTGTGAATAATTAATTGTGAATGGTGAATGGCAATCTACCAACGGATTGATACCGGATTAACGGATGGCGAGAGCGGCGAACAACGGTAATTATCCGTTAATCCGTTAAGCATCCGTTAACCGGGTAGCCGAAATAAAACTCATAACTAAAAATTATTCACAATTAATTGTTAATTATTCACAATTCACAATTAGGTGGTCCATATAATGGAAATTGTTCGTAGTAACCGCTTTAGCGGTCAAATTCAACGGCTAAAGCCGTCACTACGAACCATCATATTACCCGGACCCAGCGCCCATAATTAGAAAGGATCCAAAATGGCCCCGCTAACCAAACTCTCCATCGCCCGCCCCATCCTGATGCTGATGCTCATCACCTTCTTCGTTCTCTTCGGCATCCAATCCTACTTCGGGCTAAACATCGAAAATATGCCGGAAACGGACATTCCCATCGTCACCGTGCTGACGGCCTACCCCGGCGCAACGCCGCAGGATGTGGCCGACAACGTCTTGACGAAAATGGAGGATGCCGTCTCCGGGATTTCCGGTATCAAACGGATGAACGCCACGGCTCAGGAAAATTTTGGGACGCTCATCATCGAATTCGTCGATGGCACCGACGGTGAGCAAGCGGCCATCGACGTGGACCGCGAAATCTCGGCCATCCGCAGCGACCTGCCGGACGGCATCGAAGAGCCGCGCATCGAAAAGCTGGACCTCAACGCCGAGCCGATCCTCTTCCTTGTCCTCAGCGGGCCGCAGGGGGCCGACAACCTCTTCAACCTGGCCGACGAAGTGCTGGTTCCCCGTATCCAGACGGCGAACGGTGTCGGTTCGGTCAAGATTTCCGGGGGGCGGGAGCGGGAAATCCACGTCCGGGCCAACCCCACCCAACTGGCCGCTTACGGCCTGCCGCTGACCTCCGTCGGCAATGCGTTGGAGCGGGAGAATGTGACGGCCACCGCCGGGAATGTCGAGGATGAAGAGGAGAGCATCGCCGTCCGGGCGGTGGGTGAGTTCCAATCGCTCGAAGACATCGAAAATCTGGTCGTCGGCACGGCCTTTGGCGACCTGCCGGTTGCGCCGAGTGTGGCCAATGATCCCGACTTGCCGGATCGATTGCCCACCGGCGACCCCATCGGCGACCAGGGCTTGATCTATATGCGGAACGTGGCCACCGTCCACGATGATTTCGAGGATACCAAACGCATGGTGCGGATGAATGGCGAACCGGCCGTCCTCATCACCGTCGTCAAGTCGGGCGACGCCAACGCCGTGACCGTGGCTGACAACGTCAAGGCTCTGGTTGAAGAATTTAGGGCGGAGTTGCCGGTCGGGGCCGAGTTGGAAGTGGTCATCGACGACACCCTCTTTACCCAGGCCGCCGTTGAGGGCGTGCAGGGGGACCTGATTGCTGCTATTGTCATCACCGGCCTGGTGCTGCTTTTCTTCCTGCACACCGTTAACAGCGCCGCCATCGTGGTCATGACCGTGCCCGTGGCCCTGGTGATTACCTTCCTGGGAATGGCCGCCTTCGGCTTCACCCTCAATACGCTGACCCTGTTGGCCCTGACGGTGGCCATCGGCAGCCTGGTCGATGATGCCATCGTCATCACCGAAAACACCGAACGCCACACCCAGATGGGCAAAGACCCCAAACAGGCCGCCTTCGACGCCACCAACGAGTTGGGCTTCACCTCCCTGGCCACAACGCTGGTCGGGGTCATCGTCTACATCCCGGTCGCCCTGATGGAAGGCACGGTCGGCCAATTCTTCTACTCCTACGGCATCACCGTGGTCATCGCCTTCAGCGTCTCCCTCTTCCTGGCCTTCTCCCTGACGCCGCTGCTGGCCTCCTGGTGGATGCCCGACCCCAACAAAGCAGATCAACCCCAGCACGGCCTGAGCAAAATTTTGGGCATCATCGCCAAGCCGTTTGTCTGGGTCTGGTTCAACATCATCATTCGCGCCTTCGAGTGGTTCTTCACCACCCTGGCCGATGGCTACCGCTGGCTGCTGCGGCTGGCCCTGGCCAACCCACTGACCCAACTGGTGGTTCTCATCATCACCGGGGCGGCAGTTTACGGCGGCGTCTGGTTCGTCCAGAGCGGCCTGGTTCCCTTCGAGTTCGTGCCCTTTCAAGATGATGCCATCGTGCGGGTGACCATCGAAACGCCCGCCGGCACCAGTCTGGAGGCCACCGACCGGGCCGCCCGGCGTGCCGAAACCATTATCCGCGAAGAAGTGCCCGAAGCAGGGGTCATCCTGACAATGGTCGGCGCGGAGGAGACCACCTCCGAAGGGGACAGCAAAAACTTCGCCAACATTACCCTCGTCTTGACCGACAAGCGGGTGCGAGAACGGAGCGCCCTGCAAGTGGTGGCCGACCTGCGTCCGGCCTTCACCCTGGTTCCCGGTGCGCGGGTCACGGCGGTGGCTGGGGATGCCGACCAGTTGGACCTGGAACTGTACGGCCCCAACCCCGACACCGTCTTGACCCTGGCCGAGCAGATTGTGCCCCTCATCCAAACCGTCCCCGGCGCGACCGATGTCCGCACTCCCGGCGTGGGTCGCTCCCTCCAGGATGAAATCGTGGTGGATCGAGGCCGGGCGCGGGAGTTGGGCCTCTCCTCCGGGCAGATTGCCGGGACGCTGCGGACGGCCATCAATGGCACCACGGAAGGCACGTTCAAACCGGCCGGTAGCTCCGACGAGTTCGACATTATCCTTCGCGTCGAGGAGGAGTCGCGGGCCGACCTCAACCGGGTCATGCAACTGCCGATTAGCTATGTCAACAACACGCCTATTCGGGTGGGGCAGGTGGCCGATGTCGAACCGGCCCTGGTCGCCTCCCGCATCCAGCGGGCCGCCCGCCAATTCTCGGTGACGATTGATGTCACCCCCTCCGGGCGGGGCAGCACCGATGTTTTGAATGAGATCACCGCCAAACTGGACGCCTTTAGCTTCGCGCCCGGAACCGGCTACGGCCTCGGCGCGGAGAGCCAGCGTATCAGCGAGGGCAACTCCCAATTGATCGTCGCTCTGGCCACCTCGCTGCTGCTGATCTACATCCTGATGGTCGGCCTGTACGAAAGTTTCCTGCAACCGCTGGCCGTGATGTCGGCTCTGCCGGTAACGCTGGTTGGCGCGGTCGGCGGCTTGTACCTGGCCGGGCTGTCGCTCAACATTATTTCGATGCTGGGGGTGATTATGCTGGCCGGGCTGGTCACCAAAAACGCTATTCTGCTGCTCGATTTGACCAACGAACTGCGGGCCGAGGGGCTGGAGCGCAAAGAAGCCCTGATTAAGGCTGGACACCAACGGCTGCGGGCCATCCTGATGACCGCTCTGTCGCTCGTCTTCGCCCTGATCCCGCTGCTGCTCAACGACGGCCTCGGCAGCGAACTCCGCGCCCCGATGGCCGCCGTCGTCATCGGCGGGACGCTGGTCTCCGTGCTGTTCTTCATCTTCCTCGTCCCGGTGGTTTACAACTTCCTGGATGTCTTCGGCCTGGCAACGGGCTGGATCATTCGCAAGGTCATCGGCCTCGGCGGGGAAGAGGGGGAAGCGGAAGCGGCAGGGGCGCAGCCGACGGTGGCGGGGAAGTAGTGGAAAGTTGGAAGCATGGAAGGGTGGAAGGCTGGAAGGCTGGCCTATTTGCTTGACCGGGTCGCGGAGCGTCCCCCGACGTTCCAACGCTGGAGCGATACGGTCGGTTTAATTATGTCAACAAGATAGCGCATTGTCATCAACCCATTGAATTGGTTAATTGCGTCCGCTCGGCGATTTCGCTCAGGATAGATTCGCCGAATATAACAACGAATCAAGAGGATTGACCGAATCAATTCGTTAAATCCCCAAGATTCGTTGTTATATTCAAGGCGCAGCACACGGCTCGATAAATTTGCGAAAACTTATGCAACCTTCCAGCCTTCCAACTTCCATCCTTCCAAAATACAAGGAGATTTACAATGAAAAAACAGATTCTAATCACCCTCATTCTCACCCTCACCCTCGCTGCCTGCGGGGGAACGTCAACCGAGGAAATCGCCAGCATCCCCACCCTCGATAATTCTCGCTGGCCGACGCCGGTGCCGGAGGCGGTGAGGCCAACCGCCACGCCGTTCCCTCGCCTGACGCTGGCGGAGGTGCAAGCCGCCCGGGCGGAAACCGTGGCTGAGGTTGCCTCTGACAACGCCGATGCTGTGGATTCTAATGAAGAGAAACTGGGGGCAGCCCTTGAAGAGATTGAGGCGCTGGCCGAGTCTGAGGGTTTGACCGAAGCAGATTTGGCCGAAACAATTCAGACCGTTTCGGAGGTCGCCCCGGCGGTGGTGGCTCAACGTCCCGCGCCGGTTGAAGCTGCGCTCAGTCCGGCCTCGACCGTGGAGGACGCAGCCGCTCCCGGCCTGGGGGCGCTAGGGCCGGTCGCGGCGGCTCGCATCGCTCAACGTGAGGTCGAGGTTCGTCCGGCCCCAACCACCGACTCCGCCCCCATCGCCGAGTTGACGGATGACCAAGA
>CAZWZZ010000239.1:0-1476 GCA_964638395.1 uncultured Caldilineaceae bacterium | reverse complement strand
GTCCATCCTGGCTCTGGATATGAGCGGCGACTGGGCGCTCATCGACCCGACGCGGGCCGAGTCTCGGCGGGGTTGGGTGGCTGTGGAAGATTTGACCATCGACGGTTCGATGGAGACCATTGAGGCAGCGCCCCGCATCCGCACGGCCTGGGTTAAGAGCAACGGCACGACGGTGCGTCAGGGACCGGCCCTCTTTCATCCTTACGCCGGGACGTTGGGCGTCAATACGCTGGTCGTGTTGTTGGGCCGCAACGAGGACAAAACCTGGGGGGCGATCCAATCGCTGGCTGGCGACGGGTATGGCTGGGTGCGGTTGGCCGATCTGGACGGCTACGGCCCGGTCGCCGAGTTGCCGCTGGCGCCACCGCCGCCCCAGCGCCCAACAGACACCGCCCAAGCTGCGCTCTCTAGCGAACTGCGCGAGGTCGGCCCTGGCGTGATCGTCTTCCAACGCTCTAGCGGCGGCGAGATTATGGTCATCAACACCGACGGCACGGGGCTGCGGCTATTGACGCACGGTATCGACCCGGTGCTGTCACCCGATGGGCAAACGGTGGCCTTTACCCGCTGGCAGCAGGGAGAGGCCGGGCTTGGCTCGCTGTGGACGATCAGCCTGGACGGCAGCAACGAGCGGCAGGTGTTAGGCTTCATCGACAAGCAGCCCAAAGGCCCGGCCTGGTCGCCGGACGGCTCCCGGATTGTCATCAACTATCAACACGGCGGGCGACTGGAAGAGAAGCGGCAGTGTGGCGATGTCAGCAACGATCCCGCCGTACCGGGGAACGCTACGGATGTTGAAGCGGGCATCGATGTCAAAGGCCCCGGCGATGTCGATATTGATCTGTGCTGGACGATTCCGCCCGATCCCCACTGGGGGCTGCGGGTAGTCACCGTGGCCGACGGCAACTTTGAGGATGTGGATGGGGGGACGTATGCCTTCCGCCCGGCCTGGAGTCCGACCCAACCCTGGCGCATCATCTCCGACGGCGGGCGGGGCTTGGTCGATGTCGATCTGAACCAGGATCGCCGGGTCAACCTGACCGAGAATTTGCAGGATGGCTCGCCGGTCTTTTCGCCGGATAGCCGCTTCATCGCTTTGACGGTAAAACAGCACAACGGCGGTAAGCAGGGGCACGACCTCTACCGCCTCAACAGCGACGGCAGCGGACGGACTCGCCTGACCCAGACCCCCTTCTGGCAAACCGCCCAGCCGGACGGGCGGGCCTGGAACCACGTCGCCCCGGCCTGGTCACCCGATGGCTACCACCTGGCCTACCTGACCGACCGCTCCGGGCGTTGGGAAATCTGGGTGATGAACGCCGACGGCTCCAATCAGCGGCCCCTGTTTGCGGAGGCCATCAACGAGCAGTTGCAGATTGAGTACAACTTCGTGGATGAGCGGGCGTTGAGTTGGCGGTAGGAACGTTTAAGATTATTGTGACCCCGACAGAAATACCGTATTATCCGGCCAAAAAG
>CAZWZZ010000238.1:0-8254 GCA_964638395.1 uncultured Caldilineaceae bacterium | reverse complement strand
ACGCCGGGAAATTGTTTGGTGATACCGCGAAGCTCTAAGACTGGGGCCATTCGTTTATCCTTTATTGTGTGGGGATAAAATAATGCGCTCCATTATAGCACAGGTTCAGATGTCTGCCACTTACGTAATGCGCTATTGTCAGCAAAACGCAGAGAGCGCATCACGCCCGGCAAACCTTCCGAATCAGTCTGGCATACCCGTAGGAGTGGTCAGCCCGGAGCGTCGGGGTTGAATCACCGCCAAAGAGGGTCTGGGCCGTGGCCAATAAATTATCACGCAGGGTCGCTTCCGGCCCAAAGGCTTCTAGGCAGAGCGTCCACCATTGCTCGTCATCAATGGTCACCTGGCCGATTTCCACTTCACAGCCCCGCTCCACGCGGACGTCCAACGGAATGGGGCGCACCCGGTCGGAACCGGTGACGGCGTAGGCCCGTTGCCACCGCTCCTTCTCGACCCCCAACCAATCTCCGGTGGGAGACTGGTTGTCGGCCTCCGTCTCGTCGGCCAGGGTATAACTCCATTTGCGAAACTGCTCCACCTGACCGGCCACCTGTTGGTTGAAATGGAAAATGCCGTGATCCTGATACCGCTGCTTGACTTCGATTTTCCCCTCCCGCAGCTTGATACCCAACGAATCCCTGTCGGTCAGGCAGAGGTAATAATCCTCTCTGGGGGGCTGAGGCACCGGCTTTTCCGGCCCTTGTTGGAACCAGGTTGATAGCGTAGAGGGTAATGCACCGCGATAGAACCAGCGCACTTCGGCAGTTGGAAACATGCTGTTATCTCCCTGTTATCTCCCTATGGTAGACAAAAAAGTTATTATACCGGCGAACAGATATTTGAGAAATAAAAAAATCTGCCCGGCTGCGTGGAGACCGGACAGACTCAATTAGGAGGAGAGGTCAGATTACTATTTTTAGGTCTGGGGTTTAGCGAAGAAGCCCTCGTAACCGCCCAGGAAGGCCAGCAAAGCGCCCAGGATGATGATCGTCCACACGGCGATGGTCACCGCGCTAAAGCCCAGCACGAAGGGAGCGAAAACGGCCAACAAACCGACCACAGCGGCGATCATATACTCCCAGCGGGCAGTATCTTTGGCCCAGCCTTTGTAGAGTGACACCCCGGCGGCGAGCAGCCCCAGAATAATGCTCGTCCACATTGCCGTCGGCGCATCAGTGTAGCCCATCACAAACGGGGCGATGATTAATAAAATGCCTAACGTTGCCGTAAATTTGTACATCGTTGCCTCCCTATCAATAAACCACTACCAATCAGATAATTACCGGCATGGGTAACTACAACAAACAACTTTGCCCTCTATTTAAATATATCATCTTTGAGCAAGTGGCTAAAGGGTGAATTTACCTGTTCAGAGGGGGTAAAGTTGCCAATTTTAGTTAGGGCAAGGGGGTAATTTTGCCTACGGAATGAGCGGGGGAGGAAAATATTCTAACAACCACATACCGGTCACAGTCAGTGTCACCCAACCCCGTTCTAAGGCCAGATGCATAGCTTCGGTGCGGGAGTGGACGCCCAACTTGGCGTAGATGTGGCGCAGATGGCCCTGAACCGTGCGGGGGCTGATATGGAGGGCATCGGCAATCTGTTTGTCGCTGTCTCCCTGGCACAACAGTTGGAGAACATCGGCTTCCCGCTCGGTTAAATCTTCGGGCAGGTCTCTGTCACCGGTCGAAGGATGCGGGTTGAGTTGGGTCAAAAGATCAACAACCCCTTTGGCCACAGCCGGCCCCAAAACCATCTCTCCCCGGCTGACGTGGCGCACGCCGTTGACCAGGTCGGTCACCGTTTCATTCTTACATAGATACCCCGCCGCCCCGTTTTCCAAAAGCGCCAACGCTTCATCAATCCGACAGTCGAGGGCCAGCGCCAGTAGCTCGACGCGGGGGTGGCCGGCGACCATTTGCCGGGCTATCTCCAGGGCCGTGGGCAGCGTGGCATCGAGAATCACCACATCCGGCTCGCGGTCGGCTACCATCTCGAGTGCCCTGGTTCCGTCGCCCGTAGAGCCGATCACCTGGATGTCGGCCTCCTCGGCCAGGATGCGGGTTAATCCTTCCCGAACCAGGGTGTGACCATCTATCACCAAAACACGGATCGTTTGCGCCATTGCAACCCTCCTTTGAGATAATCACTCTGTTCAATCTAATCAATCAATAAAACTAACCGTCCAGCTTTGCGGCTGGCCGCCGTCGTAAGGCATCACTCCGTGGAACTGGCGGGGGGCGTCGTTGAAAACGAGGGGCAAAAAGTAGCGGTCTCCGGCCCACAGCGGCAGGTCGAGGATAGTATCAACGGGAACCCAGACCAGCGTGCCTTCCGGGTTTTCGGTGAGGGGCGTGCCGCTGAAACGGTCGATGCGAAAGATGAAGGCGAACCAATTCTCGCCGTTGGGGCCGAAGCCGGGCCAGCTAATCGTCCCCCGCAAGCGGATTTCCTCACATTCGATGCCGGCTTCTTCGCGGATCTCCCGCTTCAAACCGGCTATGACATCCTCATCCGCCTCCAGCTTGCCGCCCAGGCCGTTGTATTTATCCAGATGATGGTCATCCGCCCGGCTGTTACGGTGGATGAGCAACGTCTCCCGGCCATCCGGGGAGATCACATAGCCAAGCGTGGCCAGAATAGGGGTGTAGGGCATTCGGTTTCTTCTCCATACTGAGATTTACTCAGGTGTTGATACTACTACAGCCCCTCGATATAAACAATTTCAGTCTCATTCCGTTCGCCGCACCCTTCGATACGCGCTCCACTCCGTTCCGCGCTACTCAGGATGCTATCTTCATTCTTTTTGAGGCGGTGTAGGGTGACGCAATCAAATAGTTTGGGTCAGTCTTCTCTTCAATTCGTGATTGGTTGAATTTCGGGGCTGTTTATTGAGAAAGCTGAGGGGAGTCTGTGATCGTGCATTACCAAGATTGGAGCAGTTTTGAACACTGCTCCAATCTAAAACTGCTCCAATCTAAAACTGCTTTTCCCACTAGCGCCGGTAATGAATGTCGCCAATGACACGCTGCTCGATTTTATCGAACACCCGTCCGGCTTTGACGCGGGTGTTGCTGCTGATGGTCATCAACACGTGCCCCTTGGCCCGACCTTCGGTGGCCCAATAGGCAAAATCCTCGAAGTGGTCGGTGTGATCGCTGATAAATTGGGCCACGTATCGCTCCTTTAGCCTGGTGGCCACCGCCTGGTCATCAACCAGTGCCGCTTCCGGCTTTTGCGCGTCCGGAGCCGGGGGGGGTGTCGGCAAGGCTGAAGGGGGGGCCAGGGGTTGGCCGCCCCACAACACACTCATGGCCGCCAGAGAACATTCGCGGCAAATCGGGGTAATTGTCCATTGTCCGGCGCTTTTGGCGACCTGGTGAACCCGCCCTTTGTGGGCCGGCTGACCACACAGGCCGTCCGGCTTGACCATACCGCAGGGGAGAGGGGGATCGATGGTGATGATGGCGTGTTGACGTTGGCTCATGATGGTCCCTTTCTGAGTCTAGTTGCTGCACGATGATGAAGATTAATACTCTAATTATAAGACCTGTCGCAAAAATTGACCAGTGCCACTTTCATTTTTTCATCTGGATATACCAACCTAATCATCAATCGCCACCAAATTCGCCTCCTAGATTAAAATAATATTAATAACAGACAAAATATAGACAAAAAGAAATGCAAAACCGCCCACGCTTCGTATTTATTCATGACAGGCTCGGAAAAGAGTAAGCCACCCCGTGAACGGAGGTTGTTGCAACGCCAAAAGCTCCTCCCGCAACGCGGCTTGAGCCAGTCTCGCCAACTCTGAGGCGTTGTGCGGAAATCCTCTGCGGTTTTGTATCCCGGTACCGATACAACAAGACCCGAATGAGGCTCCGCGCTCAACGCCCTAACCATCGAAAAGCCAACTATTCAGACACGAAGAAAAAAGGAGAATCCAACGTGTTAAGACCCTCTAAATTTTTGATACTTACGATAATGATGTTGACCCTCATTGGATTAGGCCAAATTCAACTCCAGCCGGCGCAGGCCGAGATTTCCACGCCGGCTCTTGATCTGCCCGCCAGCCACGGCGACGCCGTCGTTCAGGCGGACGAGGCCCGGGTCCGGGTCGTTCACGCCTCGCCCGACGCGCCCAATGTTGATGTTCTGGTCGATGACGCCGTCGCTTTCAGCGACATTGCCTTTGAAGAGATTACCGATTATGCCGATCTACCGCCGGGAACCTACAATATCAAAGTGGTTCCCGCCGGAGCTTCGGAGCCGGTGGTCATCGAGGCCGACCTCGACCTGAGCGCCAACACCGATTACACGGTCGTGGCCGTCGGCGAATTAGCCGACATCGAGCCGCTGGTGCTAGTCGATGACAACAGCCCGCCCACCATTGGCGAAGCGAACGTCCGTTTTGTTCACGCCTCGCCCAACGCCCCCGCCGTCGATGTAGCCGTGGCTGACGGTGGCCCGGTTCTCTTCAGCAACTTTGAATTTAAAGAGAGTAGCGATTACGTTGGTGTCACCGCCGGAACTTACGACCTTGAGGTGCGTTTGGCCGGAACCAGCGATGTCGTGCTGGAGCTACCCGGCGTGACGCTGGAAGCCTCGGCCACCAACACCGTCTTTGCCACCGGCCTGGTCGCCGAAACGCCGCTGACCGCCGTGGCCAGCCTCGACAGCGAAGCCGAAGCCCGCGTTCGTGTGGCCCATCTCTCGCCGGATACGGGCGGGGTTGACATTTTTGTCGATGACCAACTGGTGGCCTCGCTGTCTCACATCACCTTCGAGACGGTCACCGATTACGTGACGCTGCCGCCGGGAACGTACAACGTCAAAGTCGTGCCGACAGGCAACGGTCCTGATCACGCCGTTTTAGAAGCTGACCTCACCTTAGAGGCCGACACCGATTACACCGTGGCCGCCGTCGGCCTGAGCCACGCCGATCCGTCGCTGGAAGCTCTCGTTTTGGTCGATGACAACAGCGCCCCGGCCGAGGGCCAGGCCAACGTCCGCTTCGTTCACGCCTCGCCCAACGCCCCGGCCGTCGATGTGGCCGTCACCGCTGGGCCGGTTCTCTTTGATGGTTTCGAGTTCAAAGAGAGTAGCGAGTATCTCGGCGTAGATGCCGGAACCTACGATCTCGAAGTTCGGCAGGCCGGCACAAACAATGTCGTCTTGTCGCTGCCCGGTGTCGAGTTGGAAGCGGGCAAGGTGTACACCGTTTTTGCCACCGGTCTGGTCGGCGATGACGACACCCCGCTGAATGCCGTGCTGACCGTCGATGCCGAAGCGACGGCCCAGGTGCGCGTCGCCCACGCTTCGCCGGATGCGCCCAACGTCGATGTATTGGTCAATGACGGCGTCGCCTTTCCCAACATCCCCTTCCAGGATGTGACCGACTACGCCCCACTGCCGCCGGACACCTACAACATCAAAGTTGTCCCGACCGGCGAGATCACCCCGGTGGTCATCGAGGCTGACCTCGAACTGGCCGCCGATACCGATTACACAGTCGTCGCCGTAGGTCGTCTGGCGGACATTGAGCCGCTGCCTCTGGTCGATGACAACAGCGCCCCGGCTGAGGGCGAAGCCAAGGTCCGCTTTGTCCACGCCTCGCCCAACGCCCCGGAGGTTGACGTCGCCCTGCAAGGGGGTGCGGTTCTTTTCGATGATTTCGAGTTCAAAGAGGCCAGCGCCTATCTGGGGGTCGCCGCCGGAACCTATGATCTGGAGGTGCGGGTGGCCGAAACGGGCGACGTCGTCCTGCCGCTGCCCGGTGTTGAATTCGAGGCGGGGAAAACCTACACCATCTTCGCCGAGGGTCTGGTCAGCGAAACCCCGCTCAACGCCATCGTCGGCCTGGATCGGCAGGGGGAGAGCCGAGTGCGGGTCGTCCACGCTTCGCCGGATGCGCCCAATGTCGATGTCCTGGTCAATGATGGCGTCGCCTTCAGCAACATCGCCTTTGAAGCAATCACCGACTACGCCTCGCTGACACCGGGAACCTACAACATCAAGGTCGTTCCCACCGGGGCCACCGAGCCGGTCGTCATCGAGGCCGACTTGCCGTTGGCCGACGGCGTTGATTACACTATCGTCGCTGTGGGCGAGTTAGCCAACATCGAGCCGCTGGTGTTGGAGGATGACAACAGCGTTCCCGCCGACGGGCAGGCCAAAGTCCGCTTTGTTCACGCCTCACCCAACGCCCCCGCCGTGGATGTGGCCGTCACCGATGGACCGGTTCTCTTTAGTAACGTTTCTTTCAAAGAGGCCACCGACTACATCGAGGTCGCTGCCGGAACCTACGATCTTGAAGTCCGTCTGGCCGGGACGACCGATGTCGTCCTGTCGCTGCCGGGCGTCGAGTTCGAGGCTGGCGGCGTCTACACCGTCTTTGCCACCGGCCTGGTCGGGGATGATGATACCCCGCTCGACGCCATTATCGGTCTGTTCAAGACCGCCAACTTTGTCGATAGCGTCTATCAATATTATCTTCCCTTTGTAGCCAAATAGAGATTACTCAGAGAATAAAATAAAAGAGGCCGAGAGCGCTCTCGGCCTCTTTTCCTATCCTAATGGCCCTATCTTACACCTTTTAAATTTCAACGGCGACAGTTGCCGGTGGCGCGCTAAATGATTTGTTTGTGGGGTAGTGACCGCATCCCAATGCGGGAGCTAAATGATTTGTTTGCGGGGTAGCGACCGCATCCCAATGCGGGAGCTAAATGATTTGTTTGCGGTAGCGACCGCATCCCAATGCGGGAGCGGGCACAAGGATGCCCTCGCCACAAAAAATCTCAGAGATACTGACGGGTTAATGAGCTAATTGTAAAATCTGCCGCAGAAATTGACCAGTATAACTTTCACTTTTCTGGGCCACCGCTTCCGGCGTTCCGGCAGCAATGATCTGGCCGCCGCCGTCGCCGCCTTCCGGCCCCAGATCAACGATCCAGTCGGCGCTTTTGATGACATCCAGGTTATGCTCGATGACGATGACCGTGTTACCCGCCTCGGTCAGGCGGTGCAGCACATCCAGCAGCTTTTGAATATCGGCGAAATGTAGCCCCGTCGTCGGCTCATCGAGGATGTAGACGGTGTCGCCGGTGGAGACCCGCGATAGCTCCTTGGCCAGCTTGACCCGCTGGGCCTCGCCGCCGGAGAGGGTCGTCGCGCTCTGGCCCAGCTTGATGTAATCCAGGCCGACATCGTGCAGGGTGGTCAGGATACGCTTGACGCGGGGAATGTTCTGGAAAAACTCCAACGCCTCGGCCACATCCATATCCAACACCTCAGCGATGGTTTTGCCTTTGTAGCGCACCTGTAGCGTCTCCCGGTTGAAGCGGCTGCCGTGGCAGACATCACACACCACCCACACATCCGGCAAAAAGTGCATCTCGACCACCTTCTGGCCGTAGCCGGAGCAGGCTTCGCAGCGCCCCCCCTTGACGTTGAAGCTAAAGCGACCCGGTTTATAACCCCGCAACTTGGCCTCCGGCGTTTCAGCAAACAGCTTGCGGATACTGTCCCATACTTTGACGTAAGTGGCCGGATTGCTGCGCGGCGTCCGCCCAATCGGGTCCTGGGTGATGTGAATCACTTTGTCGATGGCCTCTAAACCGTTCAGCCGCTTGTATGGACCGGGCCGCTCCTGGCTCTGGTGCAGAGCGCGGGCCAGAGCCGGATAGAGCGTCTCAGTCACCAGACTACTCTTGCCGCTGCCGCTGACGCCGGTCACGCAGACGAAACAACTCAGCGGGAAGCGGGCATCGACGCCTTTCAAGTTGTGGTGACTGACCCCCTTGAGTTCCAGCCAACGCCCCTCAGCCTCCCGCCGCCCCTCGCCGGAGGTGACGCTCAACGCGCCGGACAGATACCGCCCGGTCAGGGATTGCTCGGCCCGCTTCATGGCCTCCGGGGGTCCCTCAAAGACCACCTCGCCCCCTTTGACGCCCGCGCCGGGGCCAAAGTCGATGATCCAATCCGCCGACTCAATCGTCTCCTCGTCATGCTCGACGACCAGGACGGTGTTGCCCAAATCCCGCAGCCGCAGCAGCGAGTCGAGCAGGCGGCGGTTGTCCCGCTGGTGCAGGCCGATGGACGGCTCATCCAAGATGTACATCACCCCCACCAGGCCAGAGCCAATCTGCGAGGCCAGGCGGATGCGCTGCCCTTCACCGCCCGACAGCGACGGCGCGGGCCGGTCCAGCGTCAAATAATGTAGCCCCACATCCAGCATAAATTTCAGCCGGTC
>CAZWZZ010000237.1:0-8255 GCA_964638395.1 uncultured Caldilineaceae bacterium | reverse complement strand
CCCCGCCACGGGCGGGGCCATTCTCTCAGCCCGACGCTGGTCAACAGCCAGGCCAACATCTGGGGCATGAAAAGCCTGGGCGTCAAATATATCATCGCCGCCAACGCCTGCGGCAGCTTGCAGGAGGCGTACGCCCCCCGCCACATCGTCATCCCCGACCAGTTGGTGGATCGGACCCGCTCCCGCGATTTGACCTTCTACAAAAGTGACGTTGTGGTGCATATGAGCGTGGCCGAGCCGTTTGAGCCGGGGCTGTGTGCGCTGCTGTACGAGGGGGTGCAAGAGACCGGAGCGACCGTCCACAACGGCGGCACGTTCGTCATCATCGAGGGACCGCGCTTCAGCACCAAGGCCGAGAGCCACATCTTTCGGCAGTGGGGCTGCGACATCATCGGCATGACCTCCATCCCCGAAGCCTTCCTGGCCCGCGAGGCCGAAATCGCCTACGCCTCGATGGCCCACGTCACCGATTACGACGTCTGGCACGAGACGGAAGAAGCGGTCACCGTCGAGGCGGTCATCGCCACCCTCAACGCCAACGTCGAAATCGCCAAGCAGGCTATCCGCAACACCGTAGCCAAGCTGGCCGACGAGCCGGCGTTCCCCAGCCACGACGCCCTGGCCACGGCCATCATCAGCCAGCGCCAGCGCTCGGTCGTGCCGGATAGCACCTGGCAGCAGTTGGAGTTGTTTATTGGCCGTTATTATCAGTAAACAGGGGCTAGATCAGTCGGACGCCCCCCTAGCCCCCCAGCGGGGGGAATTTGGTTCATCTATGCCTCTTGCGGTGGGGCTTGGATCATCTCTCCCCCCTGTGGGGGGCCGGGGGGGGCAACGACCTTATACCCTCTTCTGGCTCGGCTTTCTCTTCATCGGCGTGGCCTTCCTGCAACTGGGCCTGGTGCGGCGCAGCGTGACGCCGATGAGCGTGGCTCCGCTGCTGGTCTGGCTACTGTGTGCCGGCAGCGTCGCCTATCTGCTGCATGGCCGCCGGCCAGCCGGTGACCCGCTCCTCCTGCCGCTGACTTTTTTCCTGAGCGGTCTGGGGCTGGCCCTGACCAACCGTTTGGCCCCGGCCTTCATCACCCGCCAACTTTTTTGGCTGGCCATCGCCACCGGGGTCTTGTTGACGGTCACCCTGCTGCCCCGCAATCTGGCCTGGCTGCGCCGCTACAAATTTGTCTGGCTCGGCGGTGGCCTGCTGATTCTGGCCACGACCCTCATCTGGGGCGTCAATCCCAGCGGTTTCGGGGCGCGGCTGTGGCTCCAATTTGGGGGCATCTTCTTTCAGCCCTCCGAGCCGCTCAAGCTCTGTCTGGTCATCTTCCTGGCCGCCTACCTGGCCGCCCGCCGCCGCCAACTGGTCCAAAATCCGGCCTACGTCGGGCGGCTGGCCCTACCCCACCCCTCCTACTTCGGCCCGATGTTCATTATGTGGGCCATTAGCATCCTGCTGCTCATCTGGCAGCGGGACCTCGGTGCGGCGCTGCTTTTTTTCGGTACTTTTGTGGGGATGCTTTACGCGGCCACCGGCCAGAGGCGCTACGTCTGGGTCGGGGCGCTGCTCTTCATCGTTGCCGGGATGATGGGCTACTATCTTTTCGATGTGGTGCAACTACGGGTCGAAGCCTTCTGGAACCCCTGGCTCGATCCGGCGGGCCGTTCTTTCCAGATTGTCCAATCGTTGCTGGCTTTTGCCAGCGGGGGCTTCTTTGGCCAGGGCCTCGGTCAGGGCTTGCCGACGGCCATTCCGGTCGTCCACACCGATTTCGTCTTTGCCGCCATCGGCGAGGAGTATGGCCTGGTCGGGACGCTCGGTATTCTGATCTGCTTTGCCCTGCTCATCAACCGGGCTTTTATCATCGGCATGCGGGCCGGCGACGGCTTCGAGCAGTTGTTGGCCATCGGCGTCGGGATTATGCTCGGCCTGCAAATCCTGGTCATCACCGCCGGGTCGCTCAAGCTGCTGCCCCTGACCGGCGTCACCTTGCCCCTGGTCAGCTACGGCGGCAGCAGCCTGGTGACCACCTTTTTGATGATCGGTCTCCTGGCTTTTATCGCCGCTGAAAAAACAACGGACAACGGACGGCGGATGACGAAGAATGTAAAAGGCACACCCTCTCACGCCGCACACCCCCCGTTTCACGTTTCACGTTTCACAATGCATCTGGTCCAACGCCAACCCTACCTCAACATCGCCTGGGCCTTCATCACCGGCTTTCTGATTATCGCCGGGGGCTTGATTTTCTGGCAGATTGTCCTGTCTCCCTTTCTGGTGGCCCGTGATGACAATCCCCGCCCGGTCATCGAGGAGCAGCGCATCCGCCGGGGCCGGCTGTTGACCGCCGACGGCGTGCCCGTAGCCGAAACGATCATCAACGCCCAGGGGGTGGCCGAGCGGCGCTATCCCTATCCCAGCCTGGCCTCCGTCACCGGCTACTACAGCCTGCGGTACGGCGTCGGCGGCACGGAGGCCACCTTCGACCCTATTCTGCGGGGCACACTCGACCGTGACGTGCAGGAGGTGTGGCTGGATGGTCTGCTCCATCGCCCGCTGAGCGGCAACGACGTGACCCTGACCATCGACCTGCCCGCGCAAGTGGCTGCCGATGTGGCCTTGGGGAATCGGGAGGGCGCGGTGGTCGTGATGGACATCGAAACCGGGGCCATCCTAGTGATGTCCAGCCACCCGACCTACGACCCTAACACCCTGGATGAAACGTGGGAGGCGCTGCGAGAGGATGAGCGGGCGCCGCTCATCAACCGGGCCACGCAGGGGCTTTTTCCGGTCGGCGACCTGGCCCGGCTGATCGGGCTGATCGGCCTGTATGAGTCGGGGGCGAATGTGCCTGCCGACCCCACGACCGCACCGCTCCAGGAGATGCTGGCTCCGCTGGGCGAAACCGGCTACCACGCCACGGCCCACCAACTGGGCCTGAGCCGTCCCTTGCCCGGCTTGCGCTCCCAGCCGGGGCTGCTGCCCGATTTCGATGAACGGGGTACCGTCCGCGATTTGGCTATCACCCCCCTCCATCTGGCCCGCGTCGTGGCTGCCCTTGAGCTGGATGGCCGGTTGATCGACCCAATTTTGTCATTGGCTACCGAAGGAAGCAGCCAGCAGGCCCTCGACTCTGATGTCAGCCGTCGGGTGCGAGGATTGCTGCGGCAGATGGATGACCACCTGATTGGTATCGAAGGACAGGCCACGCCGGAGGATACCGGCAAAGGTTCGCTCAGTTGGTTCGTCGGTTTAGCTCCCGCGCAAGCTTCACCCGCTGCCTGGCCCGTTGACGCGCCGGAGCGAACGTTGATTTTTGACCCGACTCAGATCACGCCGACACCTTCGCCAACGCCGCTGCCTGCCGTGAGCGGTACTCAAGCCCGGTATGTGGTGGTGGCTGTGGTGGTCACTGAGGATGTCACCGACAGCCCGGCTTTTCGCGTAGCCAGATCAGCCGTGCAGACATTATTAGAGAAGACAGAGTAGGGTAAATTCGTGGATTCAATCTTTAATATCGCTCACCGGGGCGCTCGCAGCCTGGCCCCGGAGAATACATTGGCGGCGGCCCGCAAAGCTCTCGACTGCGGCGCGGCTATGTGGGAGATCGACGTGGCTCTGACCGCCGATGGCGTGCCCTATCTCGTTCACGATGATACCCTGGCCCGAACCTCCAACGTGGCCGCGATCTTCCCGGAGCGGCGGCCCTGGTCCAGCCACGCCTTCACCCTGGCCGAAATTCGCCAGCTTGATTTTGGCTCGTGGTTCAACGAACGAGACCCGTTCGGTCAGATTGCCGCCGGGACTGTCTCCGGGGCGGATCAGGCCGGCTACGTCGGCGAGCCGGCCCCGACGCTGGAAGAGGCGCTGCGGTTGACCCGCGATCACGGCTGGCGGGTCAACGTCGAAATCAAAGATTTGTGCGGGACGCCCGGCGAGGCCAATATCGTGGAGAGGGTGGTTTCGCTCATTGAAAAGATGGGGCTGGTCGAGGCTGTCATACTCTCCTCCTTTAATCAGGCTTATCTGCGGCGAGCGAAAGTCTGCTGCCCGTCGCTGCCGACCGGCCTGTTGGTTAAAATCTTGCTGCCCGATCCCCTGAGCTGTCTGCGTGAGTTGAAAGCCCAGGCGTTTCATCCCCAAGATGGCCTCTACGCTCCGGATCATCTGGCTGAGGTGCGGGCCGCCGGGTTTGCCGTCAATGTGTGGACCGTTAACGATGCGGCGCGGATGATGCGGTTGGCGGAGGTTGGGGTCAGCGGCATCATCACCGATTTTCCGCAGCGGTTGGCCAGCTTGGGGGATAGCCCAGGCGAAGGTTCAGATTAAGTGAATCTGCTCAGTAATGTCAGAAGCCGTTCACGAAAAAATTGCCCGGTTTTAAACCGGGCAATAAATGGTGGGGCGATAATTAGCCTATTTGATTATTCGCTCTTGACCGAAATTTTGCTCCGCTGTTGGGCTTCCGGCAGTTTCGGCAGGGTGACGATCAAGATACCCTTGTCAAAATCGGCCTGGATATTGTCGGTGTCAATATCCGACGACACGGGAATGGTTCGCCTGAAGGAACCAAAGGAGCGTTCTATCTGGTAATAGTTGGCCCCCTTATCCTCCCGGGCTTCCCGTTTTTCACCACTAATAATGAGGCTATCGCCGGTGACCGTCACATCGACATCGTCGGCATCTAACCCGGCCAATTCCGCCACCACTTTGACGGCGTCATCCTTTTCAACGACATCAACATTGGGCCGGAATGCAGCCTTTTCTCCCCACGTCCAGGGCATTACTTCTTTTATAGCCATTCTATATTCCTCCTTCACTGAGTATACTTTGTCATCCTGCGATGGATGCACGTTGGTGTTCTTGTCTATTAGGATAGCGGAACCGGCCAACGTTGCCGATACTAGGGTGAGCGATAGTACGCCTCCCAAGTGAGTGATTTTGGGAATAGGAGGATGGCTCTTTTGGGTGAGGATTTGGTTATCTAAGGTTCAACCCGCAGCAGATCGACGGTCTGGTGGATGCCGCGGACGTGGCTGGTCATATCGGCGGCGCTCCGTTTGGCGGTCTCACTTTTGACCGTGCCGTTGAGCGTGGCCCGTCCGTTATTGACCTCGACGGCGATGGTCTCTCCGTCCTGGGGTAAATTTTTCGCCAGGCGTGCCTTGATCTCCTCGACCAGGTTTTCATCAGAGGGACGTTCGTCGGTCTCGAACTGGGAGCCGGGGGTGGGGCTGCGATATTCGCTGTAGCCCTCAGCCGGGTTTGGATGTTGATCCAACCGGGGGTCGTGCCCTATCTCCGGGGCGTCACTATAGGTCTTCTGTTGGTAATCATCGTGAATACGATTTTTATACCGCCACTGCCCCTCATCTTCGCTGGGGGCGATAGTTAGCCGGTTATCCACGGCGGTCACTTTCTCCACTCGACGGACGATGCGCTCGGCATTATTCTTGGCCCATTCGCTGTCGATGATCCCGGTCATCGTCACCTCGCCGGCATCGCTGATCTCGATACCGACCCGGCTCTCATCCAGATGGGCGTGATGGAATAGACTCTCATAAACATATTCCTTGATTTGTTTCTGCTTTTCTTTCGTCAATGTCATAATATTCCTCCTCGACAATACATATGTGTGACATTTCAGGGTTTTCAGCGGTTCCCGATCCGTCAAGTAGTATATCTCAAAATTATTAAGAAAACATCATCCACATGGCGGGTTTTTAGCCTGGTCAGTCGTTCAGGTAGGTTTTTACCCACCTGGGCGACCGGCGCTATGATCTACTGCTTGGCTTTCAGCAATCAGACCAAACTTTCCAATTCGGCGTAACGATTTTCGACGGCCTCGACTAAAGCCCGCCGTAAATGTTCATCCTCTGCAAAGTGGCGGTGGTCGATCTTCCGCACCCAACGGGCCAATTCGTGATCGTGTAAGACTTGCCGCAGCCACCGCTCGAAATCCTGCCGCTGCAAGTGATACCGAAGCGTCTTCAGCGGCAACTCTCGCAACATTTGCCCAAATTCCCACAGGTTGGCTGCAGCAGCCTGCTCCCGACGACCGGCGGTATGATGAAAATAAAACCGTTTTGATTCCGGCAAAGGGGCACGCAGGTATTTGTGTAAATGTCGCACGTGGGGAATTTGGCGGAGACTGGCCTGAAAGGTGACGATGCCCGGCGGCGGCAACGTTGACCAGGAGGATGATGTTTCCCCAAATTGAAAATAGGCCTGGTTTTGAGGCAATGTCGGCAGGTCAGACAGTATATCCGTTTCGCGGCCTGAGTCAATTAAAAATTTCTTGATCACGTCCAACTCTTCCCCCAGAGTGAGCCGGGTCAAAATCCAATGATCCAGAGCGGCCAATAAATGGGGCGGGGTTTGACTGGGCCGGAAGCTAATCAGCCCCATGCCCCCGCTCTCGAGCATCTGCATAATCAGGGGCGTCAATTCATCATCCTCATCGGCACAAAAGCTCTGGATTTCGTCGATCAGGAACCAGTGGGGGCGGCCCCGTCGCGCTCGCAGACCGGCCAGGGCACGCAGCAAGGGCCAGACGTAGGTGTACTGCTCCGCCATCGAGTAGGTTGAGAGATCCAGGACCAGGCTGAGGTTGGTGTGGTCGAGCAGGGTAATGACATCGCTGACCGCCGGGAGATGGCTCTCCGGGCCGCCCAGAAGCAGCATATGGGGAAATATGCGAAAGCTCCGGTAATCCCCCTCCGGGTCGATGACGCATACCTGATACCCCTGCTCCAGTAGCTCCTCGACCAACAGCCCGGCCAGCCAGGATTTGCCACTGCCGCTGCCCCCAAATATTCCCAGATTTCCTTCAACCAGGGCAAAGGGATCCACCGCCAGGTCTGACTGATCCTCACGCCGGCGGCCCAGGAAGAGTTGGCGCTGAGGCCGGGCTTGACGCCGGGGGATGTTACCTTCCAAAAGATCGGCGATCAGAGCGCGGACCCCGGCCCCGTTCGGTTGGGACAGCACGACATCGGCCCCGGCCTGAATCTCCGCCGAGGCGTTGGCCACCGCGACCGACACCTCGGCCACCTCGAACAGGCTGCGGTCATTCTCGGCATCACCACAGGCGATGACGTTGCGGGGGGAGTAGCCCAACTCCCGTAAGGCATACAGAAGCCCCGTGCCTTTGGTTGCCCCTGGCGGCAGCACCATGACCGCCCCCCGATTATACTCGACCGTGGCTCCCCCTCCGACTTCTTGTAGTATCTCCAAAATTTTCTGATCGTGGGGTACTTCGGTGGCCCGAATGGCCGCCCCCCGTTGAAATGGAATATCCGTAGCTTCCAAACGCTCGATGAGTGTTGCCTCCAGCCGACCAAAGGGTAAGGTGACCGCGTTCCGGCGGGGGAAATAGACCACGGCCCCATCCTCGGCCACGATGGCCTCACACAACTCGGCGTAGGGGCCGGTCGGGGCGAAGGTGTCCAAAATCCGGCCGGTGACCAGTAGTATCTTCAAGCCGGCTCTCTTAGCCCGCCGCAGCGCCGCCCACGTTTCCGGAGCCACTTCGCCGTGGTGGGCCAGGGTTCCGTCTAAGTCACACGCTAAAATCGTTAGATGCAAAGTCCCTCCTTTTCTATGAATGAGATATGTCTCTAAATTCAGGCCGCCGGCCGTGGCTCGGTGGTCACCGGCCCGCCGTGGCCCAACCCCGTCCATTCGCGCCAGGCCAGCGTCCACAGGGTCGAGAAGTAGGCAGTGATTGCTCCTTGAATGAGCAGCAACAACGGCCACAACAAGCAGCAGAGGGCCATAATCAGGCCCGGTACGAGCAGGACAACGAAGAGGCCAATGCCAATGCCGATTTGAATGAGAAAAAGGACCAGGGCCGCGCCAAAATTGTTCGACAGCACCGCCCAACCCCGGCCATAGGCTGTCCAGACGCCTCTATCTTCCAGCATACAGGCCCGCTCGGCCAGGGTGCGGAAGAGGTTGAGCAGAATAGCGATGGGCACGGTGATGCAGGCTACGATAGCCATCATAATCACAACCCCATTCCCGAAGGAGCGGCCCATCTCCTGCTGGCCGAAACCGGCGGTGACCATCACCCCCAGCCCAACAATGGCCAAAATCAGAATCGGAATCAGCGGTACGAGGCTGATACCCAGTAGCGGCCAGACTTTCTCCCACCCGGCACGCCAATCCCGCCCGAAGCCGGATGTGTCGCCACTGTCGATACGGCTGACCCCGGCCACCAGCCCCCCGCGAGAAATCGTGGCGATGACCCACAAGA
>CAZWZZ010000236.1:1242-8259 GCA_964638395.1 uncultured Caldilineaceae bacterium | reverse complement strand
CCCCCACAGGCCCCATCTATACCACGCTGGCCCGTCAGTCGTTGGAACGTAAAGCGTAATCTACTGGTAATGATTGATACCGCCAAGGGCGGGTTTCTAAAGCGCCTGCTTTACTTCGTTTAGTGATAGTTATGCGAAATAAAATGGGTTAAAAACCGATTTTGGGGCAAGATTTCCGAAGTTTACGAATGAGACTAAATTTTGTGGTCAGTTACCCTCGGATAATAAGCGACAATCCTTCTGTATCGACGAAACTTCGGAAATCTATGAAACTCGCTCCCAAATTGAAATGCTTCCGCTCGCGCATCATCCTAAAAATTAGGTTTGTCTATTTTTTGAGTGATAACTGGTACTATACGAAGTATAACGTTAGGCGGTCAATTTCCGCTTTAACCAACTTTCTCAGGTTCCGCGAAAATTAGCATTGCCCGGCAGTTAACCGACGATTTTGTTGAACGGGTGACGCCGTAGAGGGTTGTGTTGATTGTGGTCTACCGATGTTGTCAAAATAAGCGAGATATGTACAATGGGAGCGTGCCACATCGCTGTAAATTGGCCGGTCGATAAAATTCCTGATTTGTTGACATTTGGCAACGACAAGAAAAATCTTATCATTGACAGGAGTAATTATGGGTACCAAAATCTTCTTCCAGGATGGCAGCGCGATTGAAATCTCCACCGAGATTCTGGAGCCGGGGGAGATGGCGACTACTGCCTATCGCAAATTGTTAGAATTTATCGAGGAGGAAATCAAGGAAATGGAGGAATTTATTAACGAGGATGCCGACGAATTGATTGATGACGATTTTGATGATCTGAGCGACGATGACCTGGAAGATTTTGAGGATTTCGAGGATGATGACATCGGTTTCGACGATGATGAGTTAGAGGATGAGGATGAGGATGAGGAAGAAGAGTGGGAAGAGGAAGATTTAGATGACGATGATACCTGGCGTTAGCTAAATGGACGTTTCTTCTTCACCTGTGACCGAGCCTTCCGCCCGGTTATGCTCAGTCGTGGCCCGGCAGAAGCACGAACAGCCTATCGGCACAGCCACCCCCTTTGACCATTTCATCGCTGTCGAAGTGGCCGCCCCCTGGCCCCGCAAGGTGTGGCAGGCCAAAGCGGTCCCCCCCGGCTTGGTGGATCTGTTGGCCGACGCTGAAGCACGGGGCCTGGCTGTCAGGGCCCAGGCTATTTTGCCGGATGAGCAAACGGCTCAAACCCGCCACCGGCGCGTCCTCTACTTTCGCCGCCCGGCTGAACAGTTCGCCGCTTACGAATCGCTGGCTTTTATCCTGCCCCCCAATCAGGTCACGTCCCTGATCGAGGCGCTACTTGACAACTCCGGCGACGCGAGCCACTTCGACCGGTATCGTCAGGAACGCCCGGAGCGGCGGGATATGTTCATCTGCACCCACGGCAGTCGAGATGCCTGTTGTGGAAAATTTGGCTATACCTTCTACGCTGCCCTATCCCGACAAGCGCCCGCCGCTACCCGGCTGTGGCGCACCAGCCATCTCGGCGGCCACCGTTTCGCCCCGACGCTGCTCGATCTCCCAACCGGACACTACTGGGGCCATCTGGACCCATCCCATCTGCCCCTCTTGCTGAAGCGGCAGGGGCCTCTTGATTGGTTGTCGGCTACCTATCGAGGCTGGGCCGGGCTAGGCCGATTCGAACAAATTGCCGAGCAAGCCGTCTGGCAGCGAGAGGGCTGGGCCTGGTTGGATTATCGCAAGGCGGGGTACATCCTCCGGCGTGACGAGGCCGCCGATACCAGCCATGTCCGCCTCGATTTCACCCGACCGGATGGTACGGCTGGTGCTTACGAGGTGACGGTCAAACCGCGTGGCAGCGTCCTGACGCTCAAAAGCTCCGGTGATCCTGAATTGACTCGGCTGCCCCAATATCAAGTGAGCCACATTCGCCCCATTGTGTAGGACATCTCCTAACTAAATTGAGAAAAACCGGACCCTAAAAGTTTCAAATTGTGATTTTAGTACAGTGTAAACAAAGTCTTATGGCAGTTCCAAGATTTAAATGATCCCAAAGTTGGATGATAAGTCAGTTGTCAGTTGTCATTTGTCCTTTGCAACTGACCACTGACAACTGACAACTGACCCCAAGCTCCGATTTTTGGGATCATTATTTTTCTGGAACTCCCTATCAGGTTCGTAGTAACCGCTTTAGCGGTCTAAAGACGGCTGAAGCCGTTACTACAAACCTCACGAAACTTATTTTCCACAGTGTTTAGGGTCTTCAAATAAGTCAGCAAGGAAACCTAAGATGATTGATTTAACCATTCACCAAAATACGTTGGCTAACGCCATCAAGCAGGCGCAGGAACGGAACATCATTATCCCCACCTTCAAGCAACAGCGCCAGCCCCAACACATTCCCCCGGCCATCGCGGCCAGGCTCAAGGAGATTGGCTTGTGGGACATCGACCCGCTCAATCTGTTTCGGATCACCTGGCACAATGAGCCGGCTGAAAATGGCGGCGGCTATGGTCCGGTGACTTATATGGAATTTCCGCCGGAATTGACCGGCGTGCCGGCCCGTATCGTGGCCCCGGTGGGTAAATGGTTTCCGACCGGCGCGCACAAGGTGGGGGCTGCCTTTGGTTGTCTCGTACCCCGTCTGGTGACCGGCCAATTCGACCCGACCCGCCAGAAGGCAGTCTGGCCCTCCACAGGCAACTATTGCCGGGGCGGGGCTTACGACTCGGTTCTGCTCGGCTGCGAGTCGATTGCTATTCTGCCGGAGGGGATGAGCCAGGAGCGTTTCGCCTGGCTGCAATCGGTGGCCGGGGAAATTATCAAAACGCCGGGCACAGAGAGCAACGTCAAAGAGATTTTTGATAAATGTTGGGAGCTACGTCGCTCCGGCCAAGATTTGGTCATCTTCAACCAGTTCGATGAGTTTGGCAACTATTTGTGGCATCACGAAATCACCGGACCGGCGATGGCGGAGGTGTTGGCGCGGGTGATGACCGCCGATGATACCTATCGCGGGCTGGTCGTAGCCACCGGCTCGGCGGGAACGATTGCCGCCGGGGATTATCTCAAGAAACAGTTTCCCGGCAGCAAAATTGCGGCCAGCGAGGCGCTGCAATGCCCGACGCTGCTAAACAACGGCTTCGGCGACCATCGTATCGAGGGCATCGGTGATAAGCACGTGCCCTGGATTCACAATGTCAAAAATACCGATATGGTCATCGCCGTCGATGATGAGGCGGCCATTAGTCTGACCCGCCTCTTCAACGAAAAGGCCGGCAAACAGTATCTAGCCCAACAGCGGGTCGATGAGGAATTACTGGAGCGGCTCTCCTGGCTGGGCATCTCCTGTATCGGCAACCTCCTGGCGGCCATCAAGTTCGCCAAATATTACGAGTTGGGGCCGCAGGATGTGGTGATGACTGTCCTGACCGACTCGATGGAGATGTATGACAGCCGTCTGGTCGAACTCAATGAGGAACGGGGGCCGTTCACCGACCTCAACGCGGCGGCTACCTATCACCGCTATCTGCTGGGGACAACGATTGACCACGTCCAGGAATTGAGCTATTATGACCGCAAACGCATCCACAATCTGAAATATTACACGTGGGTCGAGCAGCAGGGGAAAACCTACGAGGAGATTCAGGCTCAATGGTATGATGATAGCTACTGGCGGACGATTCCGGCTCAAGTAGAAGCCATCGACGCTTTGATCGAAGAATTTAATCAACGGACCGGTTTGTTGGACAAGCTGGCCTAAAGCGCAAAGGAGACGTAGTATGACTATGATCCCCCCCGAATTAGTTGACGCCCTGCGTACTGCCCACCACGTGGCCGTTTTGACCGGGGCCGGGGTCTCGGCGGAGAGTGGCGTGCCCACCTTTCGGGAGGCTCAGACGGGCCTCTGGGCGCAGTATAACCCCGAAGAGTTGGCCACGCCCCAGGCGTTTCGGCGTGATCCGAAGTTGGTCTGGGAGTGGTACGCCTGGCGCAGAGAATTGGTGGCCAAAGCGGCCCCAAACCCCGGCCATCTGGCCCTGGCCGAGCTGGAACAAAAAGTGCCCCGCTTGACCTTGATTACCCAAAATGTGGATAATCTCCATCGGGAGGCCGGGAGCCAGAACGTGATCGAACTCCACGGCAATATCCAGCGGACGATCTGTTTCGATGAGCGCACCGTGGTCGAATCGTGGCCGGAGACGGAGTCAGTGCCGCCCCCCTGCCCGACCTGTGGCGGGCATTTGCGGCCCGATGTGGTCTGGTTTGGGGAGACATTGCCGCCGGGGGCGCTGGAAACAGCGTTTGACGCCGCCGCCGACTGTGATCTGTTTCTGTCCATCGGTACCTCCGCCCTGGTGCAACCGGCGGCCTCGCTGCCGATTGCCGCGCTCCAGGCCGGGGCGGTCGTGGCGGAAATCAATCCGGATACCACAGTGTTAACAAGCCGTTTACCCCACGCGCTACGCGGGCCGGCCGGTGAAGTTCTGCCGGAGTTATTGAAGCAGTTGTAATAGCCCAACCACGCCTGGGGCCAATCTGAATTGCCAAACAAGAACCTGGTCACTTGACCAGGGTAAATACTGGTTACTAAACCAGTTACCAAACTCGCCAGGTGTATGATACATCTGGCGAGTTTTTGCCTTACACTTGAAGTACAAATGGTGGAAAAATAACCACCTCAACAACTACCCGTTACAACACGGAGGCTTACACAATGAAACACGAATTAGTTAGAGACTGGATGATTAGTGATGTGATCACTATTGAGCCTCACACCACCCTCCCCGAAGCTGACCGTCTTATGGTAGAAATGCAAGTACGACGTTTGCCGGTGGTAAAAAATGGTCACCTGGTTGGGATTGTGACCCGCAATAATCTGCGCGAGGCAGCCCCTTCTGATGACATTGCTCTCAACATTCACGAACTTCATTTTTTGATAGCCCGCTTGACCATTGCCCGGGTGATGACGGTTGAACCCATCACGATCTCGCCCAAGGCAACGATTGCTGAAGCTGTGGAGCTAATGTACAGCCATAAAATCAGCGGTCTGCCCGTTGTTGATGAGAACAAGGCGTTGATCGGCATTATTACCGAGTCGGACATCTTTCGGATGATTGCCGAGGATTGGCGTAAGGAACGAATGATGGTCACATAAATCAAAGAAGGGTCTGAAGGGTTATAAGGGGCAGTGAGTTAGGGGGGTGTCTATTATTTTCAGGCAACCTCTAACTTATTGCCCCTCCCACCCTCGGACATCTTGGAAAAGACGCACGAGGGGGTGCGCCATGTTCAAGAAAATTTTAGTGCCCTTAGATGGCTCTGAACTGGCCGAAAGGGCCTTACCTTACGCTCAAAACATTGCTCACTGTTTTGAGTCAGAATTGATTTTACTCCACATCCTGTCCCCCGCTGAAATTTTGGCTGAGTATGGCGAAAGTTGTATTCATCCTGACCATCATCTCCAAGAACGGAAAGCCAAAACCAAGACCTATTTGTCACTCATCCAAGATGGATTAACCGAACAACATACCCACATCGAATTTTTAATGGGCAGCCCCGTCGCTGAAATGATTTTGGAGACGGCTACTGATAAAACGGTCGATCTGATTGTGATGAGTACTCACGGCTACTCAGGCAGTGACCGCCGCATTTACGGCAGCGTCGCCGGCAAAGTTTTGCAGGAGACAGCCTGTCCGGTTTTTCTAGTCAGGGTCAATTAGGAGGGAGATTTAGATGTACCGCTCAATTTTAGTGCCCTTAGACGGCTCGGAAGCGGCTGAAGCCATTCTGCCCCACGCCGAAGAGCTGGCCAAACGATATGGCTCAACGGTGATTTTCATCGGTGTCGTGGAGCCGGAGCCGCTGATTATTGCTCCGGAGCCAATGTACACCGGCTTCGACCCGGCCAATTATAAGGAACGTCACCGGCAAGTCGAAAGCTATCTCATCGCTCGTCGGGAAGAATTTCGAGAGAAGGGGATCGACGCCAAGATTCACATCGGTCAGGGGCCGGTTGTAGAGAGTATCATCAATGTGGCCCGGAGCGAGGATGTTGACTTGATAGCCATGGCCAGTCACGGGCGTACCGGTTTGTCACGAGTCTTTTATGGGAGTGTGGCTATTGGGGTGCTGCACCGGGTCAGGCGGCCCTTGCTATTGATCCGCTCGTTTGAGGAGTGATGAAAAATAGGGCAGATGTAGGTCAATTTTAAGCCCATTCTGCTTGACTCTGAATTATAGAGAGGATACACTCCTTACAAAAAATTGTATCGTGTAGTTCCAGGAGGATGATGATGACTCAGCAAACTGAATTTAGAACGTTGCAACTGTTGCGAACAAATCTCATGACCAGGGATATGAAAACGGAGCATCTCAAAAGAATGGCGACTGCCGCCAGCGAAGTCGAATTTGTAACTGATGAGATTATTTACAACCCCGGCGAAGTGGGGCGGGCCGTTTATATCGTCACCACGGGCGAAGTGGTCATCGAAATGGATGCGGCGGGGCAGGGTCTCGTCAACGTGTTGACCATTGGGCCGGGTGAGTTGTTTGGCTGGTCTTCTCTCTTTCCCACCGAGCGCAAAAATGCCAGAGCCAGAGCTACCAGACCCACCAAAGCGATCGCCCTGGACGCCGAAATACTCCGCAACGAATGGCAAAAAGATCACACGTTGGAACACGCTATCATTCAGCGCACAGCCCAAATCATGGTCGAACGTATAAAATTGACACGACAACGCTTGGTGGACGCCCTGGCAACGGAAACTTAGATAGAAAAGGCAACTACTTCCCCTGATGACATCGAAAATGAGAGACCCACACGAGACTGTTCAACACATTTTAATCGAACATCCCTTTTTCAAAGATTTGGAACCCCACTATCGCCTCTTTATTGCCGACTGTGCATCTCCCATCTCTTTTGAAGCCGGCACCTACCTGGCCCACGAAGGGGAAGCCTCCAATAAATTTTACCTGATCCTCGAAGGCCAGGTAAACATTGGTATCTTGACTGCG
>CAZWZZ010000236.1:0-1142 GCA_964638395.1 uncultured Caldilineaceae bacterium | reverse complement strand
TTTTGCTTTATAGTTAACAGTCGTAAATGCCCTGATTGCGTTAAGCCAGGGCCACAACTACTAAGGAGACAGATTTATGTCACGGAGTCAAGTCACAATTGACGGTAATGAGGCGGCAGCCTATGTCGCCCATAAAACCAACGAAGTCATTGCTATTTATCCCATTACCCCCTCCTCGCCGATGGGGGAGTGGGCCGATCAATGGAGCGCCCAGGACGAGAAGAATATCTGGGGCACTACACCGCTGGTCGTCGAGATGCAGGCTGAGGGGGGCGCTGCGGGGGCGGTTCACGGTGCGTTACAGGCCGGATCGCTGACGACGACTTTCACCGCCAGCCAGGGGTTGCTGTTGATGATTCCCAATATGTACAAAATCGCCGGGGAGTTGACCAGCGCCGTTTTCCACATCGCGGCCCGCTCTGTTGCCGCTCAGGCCCTCTCTATCTTCGGCGACCACAGCGATGTGATGGCCGCCAGAGCCACCGGCTGGGGGATGCTCTTCGCCAACTCAGTCCAGGAGGTGATGGATTTCTCCCTCATCGCCCAGGCTGTCACCCTCGAAGCCCGCGTTCCTTTCCTTCATATATTCGACGGTTTCCGCACCTCCCACGAAGTCATGAAAGTCGAAAAATTGGCCGAGGAAGATATTCGGGCTATGATCGACGACGACTTGGTGCGACGGCACCGCTCGCGGGGGCTGTCACCGGATCGACCGGCCCTGCGAGGGACGGCCCAAAACCCGGATGTCTTCTTCCAGGCCCGCGAGACGGTCAACCCCTTCTATCTGGCCACGCCCGAAATCGTCCAGAACGCGATGGACAAATTCGCCGGACTGGTCGGACGACAGTACCACCTCTTCGATTATGTCGGCGCACCGGACGCGGAGCGGGTCATTGTGATGATGGGATCGGGCAGCGAGACCGCCGAAGAAACGGTCAACTACCTGGTCGATCAGGGCGAAAAAGTGGGTCTGGTCAAGATACGCCTCTATCGCCCCTTCTCGGTCGAGCATTTCCTGAAAGCATTGCCCGCTTCGACCAAAGTCATCGCTGCCCTGGATCGGACCAAAGAGCCGGGCAGCGCCGGTGAGCCGCTCTACCAGGATGTCATCACCGCCGTCAGCGAAGGTCTCGCCGAGGGCA
>CAZWZZ010000235.1:6557-8274 GCA_964638395.1 uncultured Caldilineaceae bacterium | reverse complement strand
CTCCCGATTATGTTGAGGGGTATCTGCGGCTGGCCGATTTGCTTTGTGCTAAGGGTAATGTGGGCGAAGCGGATAGCCTCTATGACCAGGCGCTCCGGCTGGCCCAGGCGCAGGTGGAACAGCGCCCCTATCAGGCCGAAACCCTGTCGCCGCCCGGCCCGGAGACTACGCCCACCCTGGAGTCGGGGGAGACGCTCCTCGGTGGGGCTACCTATCCGGTCGGTCAAGCGAACGCCGTCCCCCCATTCGTCGCTACCGACGGCCCGGACAGCAATCAGGCGGTCGAGGCGGCTCGCGTGCTGGCCCGGATTTACCAGCTCAACGGTCAGCCGGGGCAGGTTATCGAATTGTATGAGCGGCAGATTGAGCAGGGGCAGCGGGCTGGCTGGCCCCCGGCGACTCTGGCCCAGTATCACAAAAGTTTGGCCGATTTGTATGTGGTGCAGGGCCGGCCGACGTTGGCCCAACCTGCCTATGAGCAGGCGTTGGCCCTGAACGGCGGCTGGACGGAGGCCAGACTGGGGCTGGCCCAGGCCCTTTCGGCCCAGGGTAATCTGGCGGCGGCCATCACCCACCTGCGGCAGGCAGCAGCGGCGACGCCGGGGGCGGTCGAGGCGCATCTGGCCCTGGCCGATACGCTGGAGCAGGCCGGTCAGCCGGAGGAGGCCCTGGCTATTTATGAAGCGACGGCGGCGGCCTATCCGGGCCGGACGCAGACCACGCTGGCCCTGGCCCTGGTTCAGCGCAGCCGGGATCGCTGGGCGCTGGCCGAGGAACTGTATGGTCAGGCGTTGGTTATGACGCCCGGTCAGCCGGAGATTTATGTGGATTTGGCCGAATTGCTGATTGACCAGCGGCGGTACGAGGAGGCTGAGCAACTGTTACAGCAGGGCTTGAGCGTCGATCAGCAGGACCTAAACCTCCATTTGCGCCTGGCGGAGGTGGCGGAGCGGCAGGCCAACTTTGAGCAGGCGTTGGCCCGCTATCGCCGGGCGGCGGCTCTGCCCCTGACCGGTCAGCCGCCGAGCGTCACCCTGATTGATGCCCTGACCCGCTACGGCGATTATGACACGGCCCGGACTTATCTCGACCAGACGCTCCAACGGCAGCCGGAGCAGAGTGAGTTGCGGCTGCGGCTGGCCCGGTTGCAGCGGACGCAGGGCCAATTTCCTGCTGCCGCTGCCACCCTGAGCGAGGCGTTAGAGCGCAGCCCGACCAATGACCGGCTGTGGGCCGAGCAGGCGGCCCTGCACCAGGCGCAAGGGCAAACCGAGGCGGCCCACAACGCCTACCGCCAGGCCCTCAGCCTCCAACCGGAGGAGGCCGGTCATTACCTGGCCCTGAGCCAACTGTTAGAGCAGCAGGGTCGTTTTGAGGAGGCCCAGACGTTGCTAACCGAGGGGCAGGCGGCTACCCAGGCGGCAGATTTGTACATCGCCGGGGCTAATCTCCGGTTGCGGCGGAATGAGCCGGAGGCGGCGTTGGCCGTGTTGGAGGCGGGCATGGAGGCCGTCGGGGTGAACGGGACGCTGTTGGTGGCCATGGGCAGTTATTATATGGGCCGGGGGGATTTTGAGCAGGTTGAGCGGCGGTACAGCGAGGCGTTGGAACTGCGGCCCGAGGCGGCGGCGGTCTACACCGCCTGGGCCGATCTGGCCCTGCGCCAGGGGGAGACGGCCCTGGCCCTGGAGCGGTATCAGCAGGCCATCACCTTCGA
>CAZWZZ010000235.1:0-6457 GCA_964638395.1 uncultured Caldilineaceae bacterium | reverse complement strand
CGCGGCGACATCGACGCCGCCCGCGCGTGGACGTTGCAGGTCCGTGATTTGGAGCCGGGGTCGTTGCTGGGGTTGGGGGGGGAGTGAGCGATTGTAAAACAATTTGCTGAGTTGTTCCCGGTTCTGGCTGAACCTCGGCGTTACAATCGTTATTTTCGCCTTGCCTCCCCTAACAGTTTGATTTATACTTAGAAGCGTGAGTTTGTAAACGAATTAGTCCATCATCTGAGGGTTGGGAAGCACGTATGTCACATCAAGATGAACTACAAGGCTTAATCGACAATCATAACCGCCGCCTACAAAAACTGAAAAAGCAGCAAGCTATTTATGGGTTTGGAACCGATCCTGCTATTTTAATCGAGATTGAGGATATCGCGGCTAAAGTTGCCGAATTGCGGCGCGAACTAGGAGAAATCACAGGAACAACGCAGCCGATTACGCAAGGGAACGTCAGTTCCAGATCAGCGAGATTGTTCATCTCCTACCGCCGTCACGCTCACCCCGATGAGCAAGTCGCCGTTCATCTCCAAGAGAGTCTGACTCGGTATGGGCACCAGGTCTTTATCGACCAAACCCTGCGCACCGGCGAGGCTTGGATGGAAGAAATCGACCGGCAACTGAAGCAGAGTGACTTTTTGATCGTGCTGCTCTCTGAAAACTCGGCGGATAGTGAGATGGTTAAGGCCGAGGTGAGCCGAGCTTATGAGTATCGAAAGGTGCAAGGCAACCCGTTGACCTTGCCGGTGCGTCTAGCCTACCAAGAGATGCTGCCCTATTCCCTGGCCGCCTTCCTCAATTCCTTTCAATACGTAATGTGGCAGACTGAGGCCGATAACGACGTTTTAACAGAGAAAATTTTGGCGGCTATGGCCGGTCAAACGCTCGGCCCATCAGCCCCCTCCCTGACGCCCAAAACCTCACACACTGAGAATGTCCTGTCCGAGGATGGCCGCCCCGTGGCCAGAGATACTGCGCTCTCAGCCCCGTTGCCCAGCTATGACCCCCGCTTTGTGACAGCGTTGGTGGTCCCCGGCGGGGCAGTTAAACCGAACGACACCCTCTACGTCGAGCGCGAAACCGACGCTCAGCTTAAAGCCCAAATTACTAAACAGGGCACGACCACCACCATTCGCGCCCCGCGTCAAACGGGGAAAACGTCGCTCCTGATGCGGGGCATCCATCACGCTCGTCAGCAGGATGTTAAAGTAGTTTTTCTGGATTTCCAAAGTTTCGAGGCGGAGCAGTTAACCTCACTGGATGTCTTTCTGGAAGAGGTAGCCTGGTCGATTTGTGACGAACTTGGGTTGGAGGACGAGGCGGTGACCCGGGCCTGGCAAGGGCGGCGGAGTAGCTCCAAGAAACTGCTGCGCTTTATGGAACAGGCGGTTTTACCGGCCTGTGACGGCCCGCTCCTCCTGGCGATGGATGAGGCCGACAGCCTGTTGCAAACCGATTTTTACAAGGATTTCTTTGGCCTGTTACGCTCCTGGCATAACCGCCGCGCCGCCCGCAAACTGTGGGAAACGTTCAATATGGCGCTGGTCATTTCCACCGAACCCTATCTCTTGATCGACGATGTCCATCAATCCCCGTTTAATGTGGGTCTGCATCTCACCCTGGCCGATTTCGAGACTGACCAGGTGGCCCATCTCAACCGGCAGCACGGCGCACCGCTGACCGACGCTGACCTGCCTGATTTTATGATCTTACTGCAAGGCCACCCCTTTCTCACCCGGCAAGCCCTCTATAAAATGGCAGCCGAAAGGTTGCGTTGGGCCACCTTGAACCAGCAGGCCGCCCAGGATCACGGCCCCTTTGGCGACCATCTGCGCCACCAATATTGGCTCGTTCGGGACAAACCGGCCTTGCAAGCAGCCTTGACCGACATCATTCGCCACGGCCATAGCGCCGATGAATTGGCCCTTTTCCGGTTGCAACAGGCCGGGTTGATTAAAGGCAGCGGGGAAGCCTATCACTGTCGCTGTGAGCTATACCGGCGGTATTTCGAGGGGAAGTTGTTGCAGTAGGGGTTAGCAACGGACAACAGACAATGAACAATGAACAATGAATAACAAACAACATCCAGCCTCAGATTTCTTCGTCGCCGGCGGCACCCTGCCCCCAAACGTGCCATCCTACGTCACACGGCCGGCCGATGATGAACTGTTCGACCTGGCCCTGGCCGGTAAATTTTGCTATGTCCTGACCACCCGGCAGATGGGCAAATCGAGTCTGATGATCCGCACCGCCCGCCGCTTGCAGGCCGATCATGTGCAGACCGCCATTCTCGATTTAACGCAGATGGGCACGCACAGCGTCGATACCTGGTATCTCGATCTGCTGACCGAGTTGGCCGATGAATTAGGGCTGTCTGTTGACCCGGAAGCCTGGTGGCAGGCAAGAAAGTCATTGGGGCAGGTCCGGCGCTTTACCAATTTTTTGCGGGATGTGGTCCTGACGGAGATTGAAGAGAGGGTCGTTATTTTTATTGATGAGATCGATACCACCCTGAGTCTGCCATTCTCCGATGATTTCTTTACGGCCATTCGGGCCACCTACAATGCCAGGGCCAAAGATCCTACGTTTACGCGGCTGACGTTTGTCCTGATCGGCGTCGCGGCTCCCTCTGATTTGATTAAAGATCGCACCCGGACTCCCTTTAATATTGGGCAGGGCATCACCCTGGATGATTTTGACGACGAGGATACCACGGTCTTGCGGGACGGTCTGGAGGCGGTCTATCCGGGGCAGGGAGTGCTAATCTTCAATCGTATTTATCATTGGACGAATGGCCATCCCTATCTGACCCAAAAATTGTGTCGGCAGGCCGTGGAAGCGGACACCGGGCAGTGGGACAAGACCCGGATTGATCGTCTGGTCGATACCCTTTTTCTGGCCGAACAGGCCCGGAAAGAAAGCAACCTGCAATTTGTGCGGGATAAAATTCTGACCCATCCTCAAGCACGCCGCCTCATTCTCCTCTACCGCCAGATTTATCAAGGCCCGCCGGTCGTTGATGATGAGCGATCCTCGCTTCAAAATCAACTCAAGTTGTCCGGGTTGGTTAAAGCCAATGAGCGGCATCTCCAGGTGCGGAATGAGATCTATCGCCAAATTTTTGATGGCGCCTGGATTAAAGCCAATACGGCTATCAACTGGGCGCGGGTGGTGGCCGTGGTGTCTATTGTCGTGGCCCTGTTAGCGGTCAGTTTTATCGCCCATAACACCTGGGTCGAAGAACAGGTCGATAACGCCGAACTTGAGTTTCACCGGGCGGCGACCGCCGCAGACCGCATCACCGATCTGGCGACCATCTTTGAGCCGCCGGGTCTCTATCAGGTCGAGGATTATGACTATCAAGCCCGACAGCTTTTCTATGATTTGTCCGGCCCGGAGCAAGCCGCTCTGTTTGAGCAAACAGACTATTATGGGCGAACCAAGCCACCAGAGGAAGCGTTAGTTACCATCATCAAAGGGTTGTATGTCACGCTGGCCGATACCGATAGTCAACATAGAATCGACTGGCATCTGGGAAAAATAGATGAAATTTTAGAGCCTATTGAAGAACCGGCTCTAAAGACAGAAATAGCGCATTGGTTAGCAGGACGCAAATTAGCCAGACAAGGAGAGTACGAGGCCGCTCTCAATGAATACAACCAGGCCATCGAGTACAACAATGAAAATCCGGCCACCCTGTACGAGCGAGCCAGAGTCCGGACAGCGTTAGGGCACTATCCCCCAGCCTTGAACGACCTCGACCAGGTGCTGGCCGTGGCCGCTCGGCTGGCCATTCCCACCCCGACGCCTGTTATCACCCCTTCGGTGACGCTGACCACTACCGCGACGCCCACCCCGACCGCCACCAATACCCCGACACCGCGGCCGGCCCTAACCGAAACGGCTCCGTCCCGGCCTCCCCTTGCGGAACCCCCCTTTCCCTTGTCCGCCTCATCGCTCACGGACAGGGCCACTGCTGCCGGTACCACGCCCCTGGTCGAGATGGCGACAGCGACACCAACGCCCCCACCCTCCCCCACGCCCCCGGAAGCATCTAGCCCCCAGCCGGCGCTGCCTATACCGGCTCAGTTTCATTCCGGATTTGTGACGACCGGTGAAATGATTAACGCCGTCAGGGACATGCTTGCTCAAAGCCCGGAAGTGGCTCGTGTTCTGGCCGATTCGCCCGGTGCTTATCCCAATTTAGAGGCGTTTGGGATAGATCCCATCCCGCTCCTGCCACCCATCATCGCCACCGACGGCGCCCCGATGGTCTTGGTCCCGGCCGGGCCGTTTACGATGGGCAGCGACCCGGAATTGGGGCTGGCCGCCTGTCAGGCGCTACGGATCGGCCTTGAAGATGAGTGCCAACTCAGTTGGTATGAGGATGAGGCCCCGGTTCACACCGTCACGCTGGACGATTTTTATATCGACCAGTATGAAGTGACCAACGCCCAATACGCGGCCTGTGTCGATGTGGGTGTGTGTGACCCAGCTGAGAGCAGTTCCTATACCCGAAATAGCTATTACGACAATCCTGAGTATAATCAGTACCCGGTTATTGGGGTGGATTGGAGCCAGGCCAGAACCTACTGCGAATGGCGCGGAGATCGCTTGCCGACCGAAGCGGAGTGGGAGAAGGCGGCCCGGGGCACGGATGAGCGGCAATATCCCTGGGGCAACGAGTTTGACGGCAGCCGCTTGAACTTTTGTGATAGCAGTTGTGAGTTTGATTGGGCCAATCAAGAGTATGATGATGGCTATGCCGATACCGCCCCGGTCGGTTCTTACCCTGACGGGGTCAGTCCCTATAACGTGTATGATCTGGGCGGGAATGTTTGGGAGTGGGTCCAGTCGGAGTACCAACCCTATCCCTATCAAGCGGATGATGGCAGGGAAAACTTGAATAGCACAAATGTTCGGGTGCTGCGCGGTGGCTCCTGGAGCTTCGTCGGCCTCAACACCCGTGCGTCCAACCGTTACGTCAACGAGTCAGCGAGCACGATCAACGTTATCGGATTTCGCTGCGCCCGCTAGTCCTTTCTCCATTGCTTTTTTGCATACTGCGTTCTGTTATTCTGAATTCTGAAACGGGGGGTTTGGGGGGTGTCCCCCCAACGCTTTTAAAAGGCGGCATTTTTTTGTAGGGGCGAGGCAACTCGGAACGGAGGTTGTTTTCCAAACGTATCGTTACACCGAGTTGCCTCGCCCCTACTGTCATAACAACCTGACAGGTCTGGCAGAGGCAGATGGCTAAAACCTACAAAAATCTTTACCCACAAATCTATGATTTTGAGAATTTGCTACAAGCCTATCGCCGGGCCAGGAAGGGCAAGAAGCAAACCCCGGAGATGTATGCCTTTCACTTCAATTTGGAAGAGAATTTGTGGAATCTGCATCACGACCTACAGAGCGGCACATACCAACCCGGTCCCTACCGTAACTTTTACATTCACGATCCCAAACGGCGGAAAATCAGCGCGGCCCCTTTTCGAGACCGGGTCGTGCATCACGCTTTATGTGGCGTGATTGAACCACTCTTTGAGCGGAAGTTTATCTACGATAGCTACGCCAACCGCAAGGGCAAAGGCACGCATCGCGCCATCGAGCGGGCGCAGGGCTGGGTGCGCCGCTATCCTTACGCCCTCAAAACGGACATTCTCAAATTCTTTCCCAGCGTCGATCACCAAATTTTAGAAGAAATACTGGCCCGAACCATCGCCTGCCCGCCCACGTTGGCCCTGTGCCGCACGATTTTAGCCAGCGGGGCCGGGGTGTTGGCCAATGAATACCCGATGCAATGGTTCCCGCAGGATGATCTTTTTTCACCGCTTGAGCGGCGGCGAGGGCTGCCCATCGGCAACTTGACCAGCCAATTTTGGGCCAATGTGTTCCTCAACCGTCTGGATCACTTTATCAAAGAAGCATTGCGCTGTCGGGGGTATCTGCGGTATGTCGATGATCTGGTCATTTTTGGCGAGAGCAAGGCGGCGTTGTGGCACATCCGTGATCAGATTGGCGACTATTTACAACAGATGCGGCTCTCCCTGCATCCCCGCAAAACCCACGTCTTGCCCACCCGGCGTGGGATTCCGCTGTTGGGTTTCCGCATCTTTTCGACCCACCGCCGGTTGTTGGGGAGTAGCCTGCATCGCGCCCGGCGACGGCTACGCCACCAGCGCCGAGCGTTGGGCCGGGGTGATCTGACCCCGGACGTTTTGCGCCAATCCCTGGCCAGTTGGATCGGCCACGTCAAGCATGGAGATACCTGGCAGTTGCGGGAGTTACTGCTCTATCAACCAACCTGGCCGATGGGGACAGCCTAAAAAGACCTGCCAGGTTTTCAAAACCTGGCAGGTCTGACAACCAGATTGATGCAACAATCACCCATTTTTGAAAAAACCGAGGCCTTTCTGGATTGGTTGCTGCCGCTCACTTCTCAATTCCCTCGCCATCATCG
>CAZWZZ010000234.1:0-8276 GCA_964638395.1 uncultured Caldilineaceae bacterium | reverse complement strand
TACGGCTACCGCCTACTCAGGATGCGTTTGTCGCTCAACTGCGTAACTCCTAATTAAATTGCCCCAAAACTTATCGCCAGTTTACGATGATGCTTGCCAAATGCCAAATGGGGCGTAGCAGCAATTTTATCACAGATCGCGCATCACGTACAACGAATTTTGAGGCGCTTATTTTTCTGGCACTGCCCTACGCCGGGTGGTGGGGTGAAGATAGAGGATTGAAAGGGGGCCGTTGGGGGCCACGTGAAACGTAAAACGGGAAACGTAACGTCTGGCCAGGGGGGACAGGCGTTACGTTTTTTGTTTTGGGCTTTATGGGTTGTTGCGGGTGGTAGTGACAGGGTGTCGGAACGTCTTGATTATAGCTGAATCAGAGAAAACGAACCGTTCCCCACAACCCACCCCCGACCACCAACAGCCACACCACACAAACGTCCCGCCCCCCTCACCGGCTAACCGACCCCACCGATTGGCGCACAAGCAACGCCGGGCGGATGATGGCCCGGACGGGAGCGGCGGCCGGATAATCGAGGCGGTTCAGCAGCAGTTGGACGGCCAGGCGGCCCAGGCCCAGCTTGTCCACGTGGACCGTCGTTAGCGAGGGGGAGACGTGCCGGGCCAGGGGGGTATTGCCGAAGCCGATGATGGATAGATGGGTGGGGAGGTGGAACCCCAGGTCGCGGCCGGCCTGCATTGCGGCCAGGGCCAGCGCGTCGGTGGCGGCGAAGATGGCCGTCACCGGCAGAAACTCGATCAGGAAGTGGCGGATGACCGCCACCGCCGTGTCGGGCTGGAGCGGGCAATCGGCGATGTAGGGGATCAGGGCATACTCATTCACGGCCCGCAGATAGCCGCTCCGCCGCTCGTCGAGGCTGGGGTAGGCCGGGGCTTGGCTGTTGAGGAGGGCGATGTCCTGGTGACCATGCTCGATGAGGTATTTGACCGCTTTGTAAGCGCCGTCCGCATCATCGGCGACGACGGCATCAGACTGCCCCCCGGCGGCGGAGCCATCAACCAGGACCAGCGGTCGCGTATACGGCTCAACCAGCGCCGCCAGCGCCCCGCTCAGAGAGAGGCCGACCAGCAGCAGGCCGTCAGCCTGTGGCTCGGTCAGCAGGGGCGGCAGGTCGGCCAGGGGGTTGTTCTCCGCATCAACGGGCAGGGTGGCGTACAGCAGGTTGAGCCGCTGGCGGCGGCAGATGGCCTCGATCCCGGCAATGACCGGGCCGTAGGTGTGGTCGGTCGGTGGTTCATCGTCGGGGCCGGTTTTGATGATGAGGCCGAGGGTGGTCACGTCGCTGTCGGTGTCGGCCCGGCGAGCCGGTTGGTAATCGTACCCCAACGCCTCGGCACAGGCGAGAACCCGCTGCCGCGTCTCCGCGCCGACGCCGGGTTTATCCCGCAAGACCAGCGACACCGTGGCCGGAGAGACCCCGCTCTCGCGGGCGATATCGCGCAGGGTGACTTTGGCGCTGTTCTGGGGGGCGGTGTGTTTCATCGGTCACTCCATATGAGTTATTAGTAAACGTTTAGTTGAGTAACTAAACACATCTTAAGGTTGATCGAATAGTAACACGATTTTAGCCGCTTATCAAGGGGGTTTTAGTAGAAATTCACTGAATTTTTGTTAAAATTTTACTAAACGCTTTAGTCGTAGAAACGTAGAACGTAGACGACCCCCCCCTCCCCATCGGATTCCACCGTAGACGCTTTAAAGAACAAAAAAAGACGGATTTTTTAAAATACCCGTCCTAATCATGCTATTAATAACAAAAGCAACGGCATGATGGTTGACATTGTATGCTGATTGGTCAGACGAAACGCTCAACGTCCGGCTACGGCCCTCGGATGCACACGATTTTCTCCGATTCTCTCCGATTTTCTCCTGTGCTTGGGGAGGGGGGGGTCGTCTACGTTCTACGTTTCTACGTTTAGACCAGCCCGGCCCTCAAATAATATAGTACCACAGTACTATATGGCTGTCAATGGGCAAATGAAAAGGGGGGTCCCAGAATTTAGGCGAATTTTCAAATCCAGCATCCTGAGTAGATCTGAGTCTTTTCCAGGGCGTATCGAAGGGTGCGGCGAACGGGAGGAGGCTTGGTCAACCCGCATCCTGAGTAAACCGAAGAATATTGATAATGAAGACAGCGCCCTACTCACCCGGTTGAATTACCTGGTCACCTGACCAGGTAAAAGATCAACCTTTCAGCCAGTCGCCATCTCCACCAGATGGGGGGCGCGTTAGGAGAGATTTTGTCATATGATGAAACTGGAGGGGGCTGATATGAGCGGCCTGGATTTGAGCGGCATCAAATTGGCCGGGCTGTCGATGAAAGGGGCCGATCTGCACGATAGTAATTTGAGCCAGGCCAAATTGGCCGCGCTAGACATGGGCCAGGTCAATCTGGCCAACGCCCATCTGGAGGAGGCGCGTCTGGCCGGGGTCAACCTGCGCGGGACTAATCTGTGGGGCGCTCATTTGAAGGCGGTCAAGATGGCCGGGATTGACTTAAAAGAGGCCGATCTGACCGGGGCCGACCTCACTCAAAGCCGGTTGCTTGGGGTCGATGTGACCGGGGCTGACTTCAGCGACGTGACCACGACGGACGCCCGGGGCCTCGTTGATTGGTCTGAGGCCAAAGTGCAACCGGCCCCACTCCCTGCAATGATTCGACCGCCGCGCTGGGTACTGATGTTGTTGCTGCTTCTGGGTCTAGGCGTCGTGGGTCTGGTGATCTTCCTTAAAATGCGACGGCGTGGTATGCACGCCGCCAAGTAGAAGGAGAAATCAATCATGCAAGCCGAGACATCCACACTTATCAACAACTCATCAAACAAAAAAGAAAACAAAGCAAATGAGCAAAAACTGGCTCTAAGCCTATTCTGGATCGGCGTAATCTTCGCCGTGGCCTTCGCCGGGATTGGCTCCCGGAGTCTGCTGCACAATCTCAGAACCCTGACGCTTGAACAGAATAACGGGACCATGTGGGCCGATGGCGGCCTCTTATGGATAGCCTGGGGCTTTTCTGTCACTTTGGGTTCCATCCTGGCCGGTATTGGCGCGTTTATGTATGTCAAAACCAAGCCGATTTTCTCGTGGCTGACCGCTATTGGGGTCTTTGGCGTCGTCTTTGCCATGCTCATGGTCTGGGGTCGCGTCTATAACACCACGCTGTTCGGTATCGGCGGGACCATCATCCTGCTTTCCTTTTTCGCCATCGTGTGGGTCTGGATGAAGAAGTATGCCGGCCTTGATATGCCGGAAAAAATCGCCGGCAGTTACAAGCTGATCGGGTACATTTTCTGGATCCAGGCTTCCTGGTTCCTGTGTGGAGAAACGGCCAGAATGCATCTCAAGGCATTTGAGGGTCTGTCTCCGCCCACCCCCATAGAGGTCATGGTTTTTCTGGTTTTGGGGTGGCTCTTCGTGCTGATTGGTGAATACAAAGCAATAACTTAGGAGGAATACTCGTGAAAGCAATCGTTCAAAATGAGTACGGCTCACCGGATGTCTTCAAACTGCAAGAAATCGACGAGCCGGTGGTTAAGGATGACGACGTCTTGGTGCGGGTTCACGCGGCTGGGCTTAACGCTAGTGACTACTTCACCATGCGAGGCAGTCCGTGGGCCATTCGTCTGACTCTTGGGCTTCGAAGACCCAAGAACCATATTCCCGGCTGGGACGTGGCCGGACACGTTGAGGCAGTCGGCCAGAAGGTAACGCGGTTCCAACCGGGTGATGAGGTCTTCGCAGCCATCGATGGGGCCTGCGCCGAGTATGCCTGTGCCGGAGAAGACAAGTTCGCGCTGAAGCCAACCAACCTCACGCTTGAGCAAGCCGCCGCCGTGCCAACCGCAGCCCTGACCGCCCTCCAAGCTTTGCGCGATATGGCAAAAGTACAGCCAGGGCAGAAGGTTCTGATCAACGGGGCCTCGGGCGGCGTGGGTACGTTCGCCGTGCAGATCGCCAAGGCGTTGGGTGCGGACGTGACCGGTGTTTGCAGCGCCCGAAACGTGGATATGGTGCGCTCGATTGGCGCAGACTATGTCATTGATTACACCCAAGAGGACTTCACCCAAAATGGGCAGCAGTACGATCTCATCCTCGACAATGTGGGGAACCATTCGTTTGCAGCGTACCGGCGTGTACTCACCCCCCAAGGGATTATTCAGCCCAACACCGGCCATGCTGGCATGGGCTACGTGATCAAGGCCGCTGTGCTGTCGCAATTCATGCAACAGCAGGGACGCTTGTTTGTGGCGAACCCCACCCATGAGGATCTGGTTGTTCTGAAAGAGTTCATTGAATCCGGGCAGGTCACCCCAGTCATCGACAGAATGTACCCGCTGAACGAGACCCCAGAGGCCCTGCGGTATCTGGATAAAGGTCACGCTCGGGGAAAAGTAGTCATAACTGTGAAACATAATAACAAAACTTAGTAAAGCACGGCCCGACAGACTCGGCAGGAGCTACACTATGTTGACCCTACACGTAGTTGGGATAATTGAGGGAAATAATGGGATACTATATTGATTTGAGAAACATAAGCCTTGACGAATACAAAGAGATTCTGAAATCAGCCGACCTGATTCCGAGTAGAATGGTCTTAAAAGAAAATATTGATGATATCTTCGATGCCATCAACGCCCAAAAGATTGAGAACGTAGCTGAATTACGAACAGCATTAAAGAACAAAAAGAAACTACAAGATTTTTCAAAGCAGAGCGAAATTTCAGAAGATTATTTAGGGACACTTATTAGAGAGGTGAATGGTTATCGCTACAGACCAAATAAAATAAGAGACTTCCCTGGTGTCTCTGAGAATGTGATTTTGAAGTTGGAAAATCTAGGCTTAAAAAATACGCTTCAATTATTCGATAAAATCCTGACGCCACAAAGCAGAAATGACCTGTCGAGTCAAACCGGAATTAGCGAGCGTGAAATATTGAAACTGGCTAAACTAACCGACCTGTCACGGATAAGATGGGTCAACCATACGTTTGCTTATGTTTTACTCGAAGCCGGTTATGACACGGCTGAAAAAGTAGCGAATGCGGATTACAAGGCGTTGTATGAAAAAGTAAAGAAGCTGAATGAAGAAAGGAAGATTTATAAAGG
This sequence comes from uncultured Caldilineaceae bacterium, assembly GCA_964638395.1. GTDB lineage: Bacteria > Chloroflexota > Anaerolineae > 4572-78 > J111 > CAZWZZ01. The sequence goes on along the minus strand of CAZWZZ010000234.1, from coordinate 3,154 downwards.
CCACATTGGGTTACACGATATGAAACTGTGCGTCGATGCGGCCCAGGATGTATCGCTTGACATTGAATATGATAACGTCGTGCGTATTCCGTAGTGCGTATCCAAAAACTGTTTCTGACCGCGCTGTGGACGTCAATCGTCGGGGGAAATACGATGAAAAGGTTTTTCCAGATAATGAAATGGGTCGCAACTATTTCGGTAACGTTGTTTTGAAAGAAAGTCAGAACGAATAAAGCTCTGAGGGGATTGCCAAATCCCCGACTCAGGCGCGTCAAGGCCGGGATTTGGCAATCCCTGGCGAGCGATACCCAGAAAACTCAGGAGAACCAAACAATCTTGGAGGAAACTCATGAAAGCCATTGTCTACACAGAATACGGGCCACCGGAGGTTCTTCAGCTCACAGAGGTAGAAAAACCGACGCCGAAGGACAATGAAGTGCTGATAAGCGTATGCGCGACAACCGTAACATCGGGAGACGTGAGAGTTCGAGGCTTCCTATTCCCGCCCTTGTTCTGGCTTCTCTCACGAATAATGTTTGGTCTCGGAAAACCAAGAAACCCAATACTGGGGGCGAATCTAGCAGGAAAAATTGAAGCAGTCGGCAAAAATGTAACACTCTTTAAAGAAGGCGACCAGGTTTTTGGAGCGACAGGTTTGGGGTTTGGCGCTTATGCCGAGTACAAATGTCTGCCCGAAGATGGGGTGGTGGCCATAAAACCGGCCAATCTAACCTATGAGGAGGCCGCCGCCATTCCGCATGGAGCATCAACCGCCTTGTTTTTCCTTAGAAAAGGCAATATCCAGACCGGACAAAACCTGCTGATCTATGGCGCTTCCGGAGCGATAGGTACTGCTGCGGTACAGCTTGCCAAGCGCTTTGGGGCACACGTTACCGGGGTGTGCAGTACCGCGAATCTGGAATTGGTGAAATCTTTGGGAGCCGATAAGGTCATTGATTACACTCAAGAGGATTTTACCAAAAGCGGCGAGACCTATGATATTATTTTTGACACGGTAGGCAAGAGTTCCTTTTCAGGGAGTATAAGATCGCTAAAGCACAAGGGGATCTATCTTTTGAATGGCATGGATTTTACACGAATAGTTCGAGGGGTATGGACTTCAATAACAAGCAGCAAGAAAGTAATATTTGGAGTAGCAAGCGAAAAAAGTGAGGCTATCATTTTCCTCAAAGAGCTTGTGGAAGCGGGGCAGCTAAGGCCGGTCATAGATAGATGCTATCCCTTAGAACAAATTGTCGAGGCTCACCGGTACGTCGATAAAGGGCACAAAAAGGGCAATGTGGTCATTACGGTGGCCCATAATCATAAAACCTGACAGATTAGGAGGAATAAAATGAACACCATCAATAACAAGATTGATAGAAGCGCATGGATCGTTGGGGGAACCACCCTGATTGGAGTCGGGGTTGGCTTTATTTTCCTGCAAACCTCGGCCCTCTTATTTGTGGCCTCGATCCTCATCGGCATCGGCCTGGGGCTGGTGATCACCCCTTTCGTTTCGAGGGACGATAAGAGCCGCTGGATGATGGGCGGAACCATACTCATCGGGCTAGGGGTTGGCTTTATTTTCCTGCAAACCTCAGCCCTCTTATTTGTGGCCTCTATCCTCATCGGCATCGGCCTGGGGGTGGTCCTAACCGCTTTTGGGAGAAACTGAAACGATAACCGAATTTGGCGCTTCCCAACTATTCCGGTTCGGCGTATACTATCTCAAAATGCCCGGTATCATATCATTGGGGATAAACAACAGTGAAACAAGTGATGGATAGCAACTGGATCTATCTGATCGCACTCCTGCTCTGCTGCGTTGTTATGATTGTGATCGACTATTTCCTGGGGGAGCGGGCCGAATATTTGAATGCCTGGTCCGTCGTGGTCAAACTTTTCCGCTTGCCGGTTGAGGCCCCACCCTCAGGGATTATGCAGCAATATGGGGTAGGCGGCGAACTGCTGGCGGTTTTGCTCGTCAATGGCGCCATTGGCTTTATCCTGGTTCAGATCCCTCGGTTGGGCTTTCGATTTGGCCGGTGAAATCCGTGTGAATAAGAAATATGAGGGAGCTTGAGTGATGGATGCCCTAAACACAGTCTCAGAAACGGCCCTGATTACGCTCAAGGCCAGAGTGTTAGAAGCTGAACAAAGCGACCCAATTATCGAGGATGACATCGCTAAAAAATGTCTGGCCGCTCTACAATCACGATTGCCCGCCGAAACCCGCACCAGAATTTTAGACCGAAACCTCCCCGCCTCTCTGACGCGGCACATCGCCCTCAGAGCGCGTAAGTATGACGCCGAGGCCAGAGCCTTCATCGCCGCCAATCCTGATGGTCTGGTGGTCAGCCTCGGCTGTGGCTTCGATACCCGATATTGGCGCGTCGCGGAATCGCCGTGGAACTACGTCGAGATCGACCTGCCGGAGGTCGTGGCCGTCAAACGGGAGATTTTGGGCGATCTCATCACCTATCCGTTGCTCGGCTACTCGGTTTTGGATGACCAATGGATGGCAGAAATCCGAGCCAGATCACAAGGGGAAATCCTGTTTCTGGCCGAGGGGCTGCTGATGTATCTCCCCACAGCAGAGGTGGTCCGCCTGTTCGAGAAACTCTCCGAAACGTTTCCAAATGCGGCCATTCTATTTGAAGTAGTTCACGAGCGATACACGCGAGGTTTTTGGAAGCGGGGCGTCGAAGCCAAGATGAAACGCAATTTGGGCAGCGGAGCCGGTTCGGCCTTTCAATTTGGCCTGCGCGATGCCAGGGAGATCGAGACGTTTGGCCCCACCATCAAGGTCGTTGAGGAGTGGTCCTATTTTGAAGACGAGGCCATCCGGCCCAAATTTTTGCGGCTCTTTCGCCACTTCAAATTTGTAACCCGCACCCAATGGACGATTAAAGCAAAGTTTTGTCCCCAAATCTGTAGGGATCAAAATGATGTTGAACATAGGCTTAAGAACACGGATTACTGGGATTAACGGATTAAAAACAACAAATCCGACCATCCTGGCGATCCGTGTTCTAAACAGTAACGCCAAAACTGTTCAGGATGTCCTTGACCCCTACAGTTTTATCCCCAAATCCTCTTGAGTTGCCAAAAACGAACAAAGGTTCTATAATAGTCAGAGTTTCGTATTCAG
>CAZWZZ010000233.1:0-8294 GCA_964638395.1 uncultured Caldilineaceae bacterium | reverse complement strand
TGCTTGTCCAGATGGCGGCGCAAAAGATCGACGGTGATGTGGGGCGTCAGATTAGGCACTAAACGAAAGCCAACTTTAGCCCGGGCCGTAGCCGGTAGGACCGTCTTTTGACCCTGGCCGGTGTAGCCACTTTCCATCCCGCAGATGGTGCAGGTCGGCCCGAAGAAGTGGCGCTTGAGCGCCGCCGGCCCGGAGAGGCCGCCCACCCAGCCGTCGATACCAAAGGTTTGCTGCATAGCCGTTTCGTCGAAGGGAATGGCCCGCAGCAGCGCCAGGTCGGTCTCGTCCGGCGGGGCGACGTAATCCATCAGGCCGTCAATGAGGATGGTTTCATCCGCCGCTTTGAGCGTACTCAGCGCCCAGGTCAGTCGCCAGGCCGCGTTGGGAACTAACGTCCCAAAGGCGGAGTGTTGATCGCCCTTGCTGCTGCGAACGCTCAACTCGACGTAAAGCAGCCCCTTGGCCCCCAGGCTCAAGATTGGTCGCCCGGCCTCGTCGTGGTTGCCCATCTCCCACAGACAGCCGTCGGCCCGCAGCAAATCGACGTGGGCCTCGCAAAACGGCTCCAGGTTGGGGCTGCCAATCTCCTCCTCCCCTTCGATAAACCAGTTGATTTTGAAGGGCAGCGGCCCGACCGTCTCCTGCCAGGCCCGAATAGCCTGCATGCGCTGCACCAGATGCCCCTTGTTGTCCGAAGCGCCCCGCGCATACAGCTTGCCCGCCCGCTCGGTCAGTTCATACGGCGACGAGTCCCACAGCTCCAGCGGCTCGACCGGCTGGACATCGTAATGGTTGTAGATCAGCAGCGTTTTGTCCCCTTCACCCAACGTGCCGTACACCACCGGCGGCTCCCCCGGCCCAACCTCCAGCATTTGGACCGTCGCCCCCAACGCCTCCAGATCGGCCCGGACGATAGCCGCCATTTCGCCGATGCCCTCCCCCGTCGCCGAGACGCTCGGCTGGGCGCAGTAGCGGCGTAGCTCGGCGATGGCTTGCGCTTCGTTTTTGTTGAGGTAGGTGAGGAAATGGTTCATTGATTTATTCCTTGTCACGGTTGATGATGCTAACTTTAGTATGTAGACCGTTTTGCATATTCATTTTACCATACTTTTGTTTATGTCAAATAAACTAGAGAGGAACTGTGAAGAGCAAATTGCTAACCCAATTTGGCAAAAGAGTTAGGGCGGAAAGAGTAGAACGGGGCTATTCACAAGAACAATTGGCCGACCTCGCCGGTCTACATCGAACCTATATTGGTATGATTGAACGAGCAGAGAAGAATATCACGTTAGAAAATATCGGTAAAATTGCCAGGGCATTAGATTTGAAGATAGCTGATTTGTTAAGAGATGTAGATGATGGCCCAGATTGAAATTGAAAATATTGTCAGGATCGAGAAAAATAAAGCCGGCAAAGGGTACAGAATATTGTTTGACGATGGGCGCGAGATTCTGATGACAAAAAGGCGAACCATCCCAGCCTTATTGCTTTTGTTGAAGTATGGTGAGGGATGTGAAGCCGATTTGCAAAAAGGTTCCGAGCGCCTGCCTGCTATTAAACGCCTCCTCCGGGGCAAAATACCCGACAGTTGGATACAAGATTCTTATGCGGATGCTAACAAACCCTTCAGCGAACTTTGGAACGAAGAAGGGTTTGTGTGGATTACAAACACGCCCGGCGATAGACGGCTTGGCAGCCAACGGTATGTGTTAAAGCCGGAGGATCATGAGAAGTTTTTTACAGCCTCCATTCAAAAGGCCAACCGCCGCTCTTTGACCCCAAAAGAGAAAGAGGCAATCAGAGAAAAACAACGCTCTCGCTGTAACATTTGCAAATCACAAATCTATCCCCGTTCAAAAATCAAGAGACACACATTTAGCAAAGATCGTGTGCGTCAGGTGTTCGATCATCGTATTCCTGTTGAAAAAGGCGGTTCCAGCGATTTGGAGAATTTTCAAGCCCTCTGTTTTTACTGCAACAAATCTAAATGGCAGATTTGCACCATCTGTACCGCTGAAAGCTGTGCCCAATGTGCCCTGGCCTATCCTGAACGGAATAAGCGGATCACGCCCACCCAGGAAGACATCAGCGACAGAATGTGATTACGAAAATAGCGTAGTCTGCTCATATATTTCACTTTGCAACACAATGCGTTGCTGCTGGTCTTCACTGTCCGCATTTACTGCCTCTATGATCTTCTCTCCTATTTTGGTGACCACGGGGGGAGGGACAGCATTGGCCAATTGTTTGATGGCGTGAGTACGGGCCACCGGAAATTGATATCTGTCGGGAAAACCCATCAAGCGTTTCATCTCAAGCAAGCTCAAATGTCGTCGTTCTCGAACATACACCGGTATCATCGCCCCGCCGCCGCTGATGCTGACCGCAAATGTGGGAAAAGGTTCGGTGATCGGAATAGCTCTGATACCGCTCGACCGCATTTGCAGGACACACGCCTCCAAGTCAACCCCATCCGGTTCTTTTTCAAGCCTGACCCTCGTTTTTGGAACCCGAAAAGACATATCATTGAGCGATTTTCGGCCTGAATACAATTCAATATATTCGAGCCAACGTTCAGAGAGCGGGTGTTCTTTGTTACCCGCATCAATAATGTCTTGGAACGTTTTGGTCACTTGCCGCTCCATCGGAAATGAAAAGCGGGAATAGGCCGCTTCGGACCTGAACCCGACGATGTACAATCGTTCCCGGCTTTGGGGAACGCCAAAATATTTGCTGTTGATGGCCTTATATTTTGTGTAATACCCCTGGTCGTGAAGTTGCCGCAGGATCGTTTTGATCGTTTCCCCACGCTCAAGATGAAGCAGATGTTTCACATTTTCCAGAAACAATGCCTCCGGTTGACAGTCCTGGACAAGCCGGACGATATGGTTGAAAACGTTACTGCGGGAGTCGGAGAAACCTTTTCTCTTTCCGGCAATGGAGAAGGGCTGGCAGGGAAACCCGGCGCAAAATATGTCATGGTCAGGCAGATCGTCAGGGTCGACCGTGGCAATATCGGCCGCGTCAAAATAAGCGCCAAAATTGGCGAAATAAGTGGCCTCACATCGCTTGTCAATCTCACAGGAATAGACAGGCTGCCCCCCGATTGCTTCTAACCCCAGGCGAAAGCCGCCAATGCCGGCGCAGACATCTACAAATTTCATAGAATTACCTTTGTGTTTCATTCTCGCTAATCGTAGTATAGAAAAATATGTGGCGAGAGCAAGTTGTCTAGGATTGCTGGTTATGATAACACTAAAACGGATATGTTGCAAGGAGAAATTGTAGAAATGCAGGATGGTTCTGGTTTGTCTGGGGGGTATAGATTGAGGATGGGATGGGTGGGGAATTGAGTGTTAAGAATGGTTTTGGGAGTGGCGGTTTTGGCAGGAATGAGGTAGAATATTGGGGGGGAGAAAAATCGGTTCTTCCTCTATTTAAAAAATCAAATTCGAAAGCCTAAGAGAGAACCATCCATGCACAAAGTTATTGCTTCATATCTTGATCGATTCACTAAGGAAAACTCATTAGAAGACCTAGATGAGTCACAACAATTTGAGCGATTTGTCAACTTTGTTGTACTTTCTTCGTTCTTCCCAGATCAATTTGAACTTGAGGATATAACCACTGGTCCAGATGATCTTTCCATTGATGGTGCAGCCATCTTACTTGGAGGAGAATTAGCAGCATCAGCTGAAGATGTTGAAAGCATTTTTAGCCGATTACGGCGAAGGCAGCAGTTATCCGTATCTTACATCTTCATACAAGCAAAACGTTCTGAGGGCTTTGATGCGGGAGAGATACTGAAATTTGGTTCAGGAGTACAGAGGCTATTTAGTGATGCTGGAAAACCTGTGGATTCTATTCTATCTGAAATGGTTGATAGCCACGAACAGATTGTAAAAAATTTGACGCGGGTTAATAATGGGCGTCCAGATTGCCGTCTGTTTTTTTCTACAACCGGGGTTTGGCACGATGAAAGCGGATTAAATCACCAACTACAATTGGTCGAAGATCAACTTTCGAGTACTGGTCTATTTCACACAGTAAGCTATGAGCCAATAGATCGAGAAAGACTTATTAAACTGTGGCTTCAATCTCAAACGCCGGTAGAGGCAACAATTCCCGTAAGAAATTACATGCCACTTCCCGAAATTGAAGGTGTTGAAGAAGCTTATCTCGCGGTTGCCTCTGCGACTTCTTTTGTGGATAATGTACTCACAGACGAAGATGGTCGAATCCGAGCTTCTGTATTTGAACAAAATGTAAGAGCTTATCTCGGAGATGATAATCCAGTAAACACAAAGATAAAAACGGCCTTAGACAATAATGATGATCATGACCGATTTGCAATTCTCAACAATGGAGTCACTATAGTTTCTCCTGACGTAAAAATACAATCTGATCGTATTTCTGTCTCAGATTACCAGATTGTGAATGGTTGTCAGACGAGTCACGTTCTTTTTCGTAACAGGGAAAAAATAACGGATCGTATTTACTTGCCATTAAAGGTAATTGAAGCTGATGATCCTGATCTTATAGCTCAGGTAGTTGAGGCAACTAATAGTCAAAGTAATGTGGAAGAAACGCAGTTTCTGTCTATTCGTCCATTCCTTGGAAAGATTGAGAATTATTTTGACGCTTTTGACAATGAGGAGGAACAAGAAAGACGCCTCTACTTCGAGCGAAGAACACGACAATATGCTGGACACGGAATAGGAAAACTTAGAGTTTTTGATATTCAGAGGCTTGCAAGAGCGTTTGCCGCGATGTTTCTTGATGTACCGCATCTCGCCGCACGGTATCCAACACAAACCTTTCAAGAAAAAGCCAATCAACTTTTTCAGGAAGATCATAAAGAGCTTGCTTATTATACTGCTGCTCTTGCTTTATATAGACTAGAGTTATCACTCGGTAATCAATATGTGGCACGATCTTATCAAAGATACAAATGGCATCTTTTGATGATCCTTAAATATCAGATTGCTGGCGTGAATGTGCCAGCGGTAAATTCTAAAAAACTTGATAAATATTGCCAGTCCATAGTTGATGCACTTGCAACAGGAGGACGAGCCTCAGCAACTCCATTTCAAGAGGCAGCAAAAGTGATCGAGGTAGTAGGTGAAGTTAGTAGAGATCGACTTAAACGACAAGCTTATACAGATGAAATAAAACGTCATCTTAGGATAACTTAAAGAAAACTTTATCGGCAAACTTGGGGTATTGTCTGTTGAATTACCAAGATATTCCTGCCAAGCTATCCAAATTCATACCGTAACAATGCATCATACAAGATAGATGGTGACCAATGGATCCCCTCATAAAACATCGAAACATCGTCAAACAACTCCTCGAAACCTACGCCCAACTCCGCCCCTCCCACGGCGATATTCGCCTGGACGTTCTCTTTGACGAGGAGCGAGACCGGTATGCCTTGATGCAGACCGGCTGGGATCAAGGCAGACGGGTTCGAGGTAATTTGATTTACATTACCCTCAACGATAACCAGGTTATTATCGAATATGACGGCATCGAACACGGAATCATCGAAGCGTTAATGGCCAGCGGGGTCGCTGAGAAGGACCTGATTCTGGCCTATCTGCCTACAGACGAAATGGTTGCCGCTTAACCTTCCCGCTCCACGCCATCCTCCGACATCGGCTGGCTCAACGCCTTCTCCAAAATGGTGCCTTGTAGCAGTTGGGCGAAGACATCAGCCACGCTCTTGCCGCCGAGGATGGCTAACGGAGCCATACTCTCGGCCATCTTTTCGGCCAGGGCTTTGTCGCCGAAACTTTGTAGGGCGGCCACCAACTGGGGCGAGACGGCCTCGGCTTTGTTGACTACGGCCTCCACCTCGGCCTTCAGTTCGGCCAGTCGCTGCTCCAACTGCTGCTGGGCGATATCCAATTCCAGGTCATGTTCGGCCTTATGGCGGCTCAGTTCCGCTTCGTTGATCTCATTCAAAGCCGTTTGCCGGGCTAATTTAGCATCAAGTTGTTGCTGCTTACTCTGTGTCTCCGTCTCGATTTTAGCCAGGTCGAGACTGAGCCGCTTCTGCACCTCTTCGATCTCCAAATCGAGGATTAATTTCTGGGTCGTCGTTTTGGCCTCGGCTATCTTCTGCTTGATGACCTCCTTCTGCTCGGTCACATCCTGATTTTTGCGCTCGGTGGCCAATTCAAGCCCCTGCTTGACCGCCGTATGTTGGGCCTCGATCAACAGATTGGCGATGCTCTCATTCTCCAACGTAACGTCCAATACCTCAACATCGTAAATCCGCATGCCGTTCTCGTCAAAGGCCCGACCGGGGCGCTTGCTTTCCTCTTTGGCTTTGCCCAGCACCGTGTCCCGGATGATGCTGATGGCGTTGGCGTAAAATTCCTCGATGCCATACTGCCGGATGGCGTGGCTCAGGACGGAGCGCATATGATCGGTCAGGAATTTGACGTAATTTTCGACATCGAACCACGTTTCCGGCTCCCCCTCGAAATTGACCCGGTAGGAGAGGTGCAGCCGCACCTGGCAGAAATCCTTCGTTTCGGCCTCGACCATATCGGACACTTTGTTGTGCAGCGCCCGCAGATAGACCGTTTTCAGCAGCGGTTGATCCGTTTTGGGCGTGCCGGTGGACAGTTCGATGCTTTCCAACGCCTCGTCATACTCCAGCAGATAGGTTTGGGGACCGACGATGACTTTTCGCTCCCCCGTTTTGCTGACGACCAGGACGGCGTACCCGGTCCAAACGTTGACGGCCACCGCCCCCTCATATTTGGTGTCGAGCGTCACCGTGCGCGGGAAGGAGAAGCCCCGCGTAAACTCATCCCCGACGAACTCCTCCGGCGACGGGGCGGGCGCGTCCTCCAACTCGCCGTAAGCCAGCATCTTTTTCGCCTCCCCCTCCCGGAGAAAATCTTCCCCCTTCTTCTTGCGGGTCACGGCCAACAGCCGGCGGTTGTACGCCAACGCCTCCTGATTGCCCGGAAACCATAGCTCCACCTGGCGGGGATCGAGGACGCGGCGGACGATGACCTCCTTGCGCGGATCCGGCAGGAACATCCTCGGCCCCTTTTCCAGAGTGATCTGGCCGCTCAGCCGGTTGAGGACGTACAGAGCCTCGCCGGCCGGGATCGCCACGGCGTGGTACACATCCTGGCCACTGTAGCGGATGATGGCGTGTTCGGGCCGGGGGAAGTAGATCATCTGCTCCTGGCCGGTGACGAACAGTTCATCACCAACCTTGTAAGCCTGTCCCGCTTCTTCGTAAGGAGCGATAACCTTGATGTAAAGGCCGCTGTTTTCGTCCAGCTCGATGGCCTTGAACTTGCGCGATTTGCCCTTCTCGACGAAGGTCTCGGTCGGCTGGGGGAAGACGACCGCCGGCCCCCGAATGTACCGTTTGTTGCCATCCTCATCCAGCAAAATACAATATTCCAGCCGCTCCAGGGTAACGGCGTGGCGCACATATTGCCCCGTCCCGTCCGGCACGACTTCGATACCGGTCGGCGGAATGTAAAAAGAAACGTCGGTTCCTTTGATGATGAGCAATTTGCCCATTGTCAGGTCAGGCGCTTCCTCGACATCGGCCTTAACCTCCGCATCGGGGGTGGCGTCAGGCGCGTGGCCGTCACTGTCGGGCGGGCTGGCCGGGTCGCCGCTGGCGGAGGTTTGGGGCTTGATGACCGCCTTGGCCCAATTTTCGCGGGCCGCCTCTTCATCATAAACGCGGACGGTCAGGTATTGGTTGGAGCGCAGATTGTGCCCCTTGAGGACGCGGATCATCTGCCCCGGCCAGCGGGCAAAAGAAATCGGGCCGGGGATGTTCACCTTGCGCCCCACATTCAGATCGGGCAGCGAATTGGCCGTGCCGATTTTGGGCGGCTTGCCATCCTCCGCCGGGTTTTTCAACACCAGATACCAGCCTTCCGGGGCAATGGCAAACATCTGGGTCGCCTGCTCCAACGTACACCGCTCGAACCGTTTGGTCTGGCTGTTGAAGCTGACCGGCTGGTCGGTGTTGGCCAGACTGGTTTTGTGGGGACCGACATAATTGATGACGTTCCCTTTGGTTTCATCCAAAATAAAGGCGTGTTCGTTCGGGGCCAAAACTAGATCACGTTCGCGGCGTCTTTCATCGGACATGCTGCTTTCTCCTGTGGATTGATGGGGGTAGTTTGTTGCTTTAAATGATAGCTGAAAGGGGGAGAGAGGTCAATTGGAGGGCGAGGTGTTGTCTGATGGTCGCTGATTCCAATTTTTTCTAAATCGTGTTATCATACCCTCATCTTCGACAG
>CAZWZZ010000232.1:0-8297 GCA_964638395.1 uncultured Caldilineaceae bacterium | reverse complement strand
AAAAATAAAAACAGCCCACGAGCGGCCCTTTCGGCTACGCTCAAAGCAGGCTGTGGGAAACAAGAAATCCCTGAACCTCGTGGTTACCAAGAACCGTCTCAGGGATTTCTCAATTTTCAGTCTTGACATATTAGAGACAAGGAGACACCCAATGACCAACCAAATTACCCAAAGCATTATCGTCAAGCAAGAGCTGAGCGATATTTACCAACTATGGTCCAATTTCGAGAATTTCCCCAAATTTATGAAGCATATCAAATCGGTACGTAAGATGGATGACCAGGTTAGCCATTGGGTTCTGGAAGGCCCGTTCGGCTTTCTGATTTCCTGGGAGGTGGAAACCACGGCTATGGAGCCGAAACGAATCGCCTGGAACAGCAAGGATAAGCTGGGCGATATTAAGACCAGCGGCCAGGTTACCTTCAATGAATTATCGGCGGATGAGACCGAAGTCACGGTCACCCTCCAATACGTGCCGCCCGCCGGCGTCGTGGGGGAGATGACGGCTGATCTGCTGATCCGGCCGGAGAAACGGCTGCGGGAGGATTTGCAGAACTTCAAAAAGTATGCGGAAAATATGGAGGAACGGCTGAGCGTGTAAGAAAGGAGCATCACGTGACCCATTACACCTACTTAATTATCGGCGGCGGGATGACGGCGGATGCGGCGGTGCGCGGCATCCGCGAGATCGACGAGGAGGGCAGCATCGGCCTGATCAGCGAGGAGGCTAATCCGCCCTACAACCGCCCGCCTCTATCCAAAGGACTGTGGACGGGCCAATCGCTCGACACTATCTGGCGCAATACGGATGAGCTGGGGGTCGATTTGCATCTGGAGCGGCGGGTCGAAAGACTTGATGCCGACAAAAAAGAAGTGACCGACAATCAGGGAGACAACTACACATTTGACAAACTGCTGCTGGCCACCGGCGGCACCCCCCGGCAGTTGCCGTTCGGTGATGAGCATATCATCTATTTTCGGACGCTGGCCGATTTTGAAAATTTGCAGGATTTAGCCGAGGAGCGGAATCACTTCGCCGTCATCGGCGGTGGCTTCATCGGCTCGGAGATTGCCGCCGCGCTGGCCATGAATGAAAAAGAGGTGGTTATGCTCTTCCCGGAAGAGGGCATCGGGGCGCTCGCTTTTCCGCCCGATTTGGCCGAATTTCTCAACGATTACTATCAAAACAAAGGGGTCGAACTCAAGCCCGGTCGTATGGTCAACGGATTGGAAAGGCGAGAAAACCAGTTTGTTCTACGGACGGAGAGCGACGAGGAGATTGTGGCCGATGGGGTAGTGGCCGGCATCGGCATCGCGCCGAACATCGACTTGGCCGAGCAGGCCGGGCTGGAGATCGACGAAAAGAGTGGCGGCATCGTCGTCGATCAAGCCCTGCAAACCGGCCATCCCGACATCTACGCCGCCGGCGATGTGGCCGCGTTTTACAATCCGGCTCTGGATAAACGGATCCGCATCGAGCATGAGGACAACGCCAACAGGATGGGCCAACAGGCCGGCCGGGCGATGGCCGGCGAGGCGGTCACTTACGACTACCTGCCCTATTTTTACTCCGACCTGTTCGACCTCAGCTACGAAGCCCTGGGTGAGCTGAACCCTGAGTTGGATATAGTGGCCGATTGGGGCGAAACATATAAAAAGGGCGTCATCTACTATCTCCACGAAGGACGGGTGCGGGGCGTCATCCTTTGGAACGTGTGGGGGATGAAAGGGGCTGCCCGCGACTTGATTGCCGGGGATGAAACCTTCGAGCCGGACGATGTAAAAGGCCAGATTCCGATTGTTTAAGAAAGAGAGGCAGACGATGACCTTCCAACTACTAAGCCACGCCTTCGAGAAAAATCTGATGCCCCCCACCTACACCCATCAAGGGGAGAATATCTCGCCGCCGTTGAAGTGGCGCAACATGCCGCCCCAGACCAAAAGTCTGGCCCTCTTTTGTGAGGATTTGACCGTCCCCGGCCAGCCCTGGTCCCATTGGCTCCTGTACAATATCCGCCCGGCGCGGCAATCGCTGCCCCAAGGTATTCCGGCTATAGAATGTCTGCCGGACATCGGCGCTCATGGACGCAACGATTTCGGCAGCCTGGGTTACATGGGACCCTGTCCCCCCATCGGCGACATCCACATCTACCATTTCCGGCTGTACGCCCTCGATACGGAGGTCACTCTACCACCCGGCCTGCCCCGTTCCCTCATCCTGCACGCAATCCGGCCCCACATTTTGGACACCACCCAGTTAATTGGCATTTATAATCAATTACTTCGAGGTCTATGAATTTGTTGAAAACGACTACCGTCACCCTTTTTGTTTTACTGGGCAGTCTTGCGCTTCTAGCCTGTCAGGCAGAGGAAAGCGGACAGGCAGCGCCGCCCACCGCCTCTCTCGAAGCGGAGGCCGAGATTGCCGAGCTGCCTTCAGAGGGCCGGCTCAGCCGCATTTCGGTCGCCCCCGATGGCAGCGAGGCCAACGGTCCCTCCATCAACCCGGCCCTCTCTGCGGATGGGCGCTTTGTGGCCTTTGAGTCGGATGCCACCCACCTGGTCGAGAATGATACCAACGGCGTCCGGGATGTGTTTCTGTATGAGGTGGCGGGGGAGTAGGGGTTGCCGCCCGTCATCAAATAGCCCACTTGAGCTAATTCGCTTTTGTAGACACACCCAAAAGAGCTATCTCGATGATAGCTCTTTTTTGTTAAAAAACTGCCTGTTTGAGTGTAACGGCTGAAGCGTAGATGGGCTACACTAAGACGGCAAGCTACTATTGAAAACAACTGAAAACAACTAAGGAGTATAAAGCAATGGATACAACGATCAAAAAAGTGAGTGCCAAACACTCACCGCAAGGAGAGATGGGCCAGACCTATCTGGTCTCCGGCAAAAAGCTGGCTATGCGAATGTGGCAGGCCAAGCCGCCTGAGCAGGACAAGCCGCTGGTTCAGCGTGATTATGAGACGGTCGGTTATGTGGTGGCCGGTCGAGCCGAACTCCATCTGGAGGGGCAAACGATCATCTTGGAGCCGGGTGACTCCTGGCTCGTGCCGGAGGGCGCGGCCCACACCTATCATATTCTGGAGACGTTCACGGCGGTCGAAGCCACCTCACCACCGGCTCGTATTCAGGAGCGGGACGAGGCGCAGTAGGAACATTCAAAATTTCAAATTTGTTTGGAAATATCTACAAAGGAGGTCTTGAATGATTCTTGATATTGAAACAGAGCAGTTGGTGAATTATGGCCAGATGGCGCTCGGTATTTCGATTGTTTTACTGATCGGCCTGATCCTGTACATCGTTATCCGGCGCAGTCTGGATACTCTTCATAATAAAGGCTACCTGTCCGAGTCGATTCGAGGCGGGATGCAGGTTTTTGTGCGCTGGGCGATTATGATTCTGGTCATTCTCATCGCCCTGCAACAGGTCGGCGTGCAGATTACCAGCGTCTGGGCGGCGCTATCGGCCTTTGTGGTGCTGATTGGGGTTGGTCTGTTTGCCGTGTGGAGTGTGCTGAGCAACGCCCTCTGTTCGATTCTGCTGCTGGTTTTCCGCCCCTTCAGCATCGGCGACAAAATCGAACTGCTCGAAACGAGCGGTGGCAACGGCATCTATGGCAAAGTGGTCAACCTGAATATGCTCTACACCTTCATCTTGGAAGAAAAATCGAAAGAGGACACCAATGATGAGAAGCCCAATACCGTCGTCCAAATTCCCAACAACATCTTTTTCCAGAAAGTCATCCGCCGCTGGCAAGGCCGGCGCACCCTCAGTCTCGAAGAGATTATGTTCCAGGATGATGAGCAAAGCATCAAACAGAACGCCACGTTGTAAACAGTAGACCACAATCGTACCCCCTTCGATAAACTCAGGACGCGGCTTCGATACAATCCTCGTTCCTCGGTTTACTCAGGCCGCGTCCTGAGAGCATCCTGAGCTTGACGAAGGGCTTGTCGAAGGGATGCCTGTAGTCTACTGATAATAGAAACGGAGTAAAACAATGGGTAAAAACGTAACCCAAAAATTGATAGAAAGCCACCTGGTCGAAGGGGAGATGACCCCCGGCCAGGAAATCGGCTTGAAAATTGACCAAACCTTGACCCAGGATGCGACCGGGACGATGGTGATGCTGGAACTGGAAGCGATGGGGATTTCGCGTGTCGAAACGGAGCTATCGGCCCAGTACGTCGATCACAACCTGATCCAGGAGGATTATAAAAACCCGGACGACCATCTCTTCTTGCGGAGCGCCTGCCAGAAGTTCGGCGTCTGGTACAGCCGGCCCGGCAACGGCGTCAGCCATCCGGTCCATATGGAGCGGTTCGGCGTGCCCGGCAAAACGTTAGCAGGATCAGACAGCCATACGCCGGGCGCGGGGGCGCTGGGCATGCTGGCTATCGGGGCCGGCGGCCTGGAAGTGGCCCTGGCGATGGCCGGGAAGCCGCTCCACATCACCATGCCCAAGGTGTGGGGTGTCAAACTGACCGGCGAGCTGCCGGATTGGGTCAGCGCCAAGGATGTCATCCTGGAGATGCTGCGCCGGCACGATGTCGATGGCGGCGTCAACAAAGTCATCGAATATTACGGACCGGGCCTGAAAAATCTGACGGCGATGGACCGGCACGTTATCGCCAATATGGGCACCGAGTTGGGCGCGACCAGTACGGTCTTTCCCTCAGATGAGGCGGTCAAAGCCTTCCTCGAACAGCAGGAGCGGGCCGATGTCTGGCAAGAATTGGTAGCCGACGAGGATGCCGAGTATGACGAATACGAAGAAATCAACCTGTCTGAGCTGGAGCCGCTGATTGCCAAACCGAGCAGCCCCGGCAACGTCGTCCCTGTGCAGGAAGTGGCCGGTCAGGAGATTTACCAGAGCTACATCGGCTCCTCGGCCAACCCTGGCCTGCGTGATTTTGCCATCGCCGCCCTGATTATGGAGGGCCGGCAGGCCCACGACCGGGTGTCACTCGACATCAACCCCACCTCCCGCCAAATTCTGGAAAATCTGGCGGAGATGGGGCTGTTGACCAAGCTGCTCCACGCCGGGGCGCGGCTGCACCAGGCCGGCTGCAACGGCTGCATCGGCATGGGCCAGGCCCCGGCCACCGACAAAATCAGCCTGCGGACGGTTCCCCGCAACTTCCCCGGTCGCTCCGGGACGAAGGAGGACAAGGTGTATCTGTGCAGCCCGGAAACCGCCGCCGCCTCAGCCCTGACCGGCGAAATCACCGATCCCCGCACCCTGGATATGGAGTATCCCCAGTTTGAGGAGCCGAAAGAGATTCGGATCAACACCGAGATGCTGGTTCCGCCGGGCGATGAAGGAGAGGCGGTCGAGCTAGAGAAAGGCCCCAATGTCAAGTCGATGCCGGAGTTCGAGCCGCTGCCGGATCGAATCGAGGGGCCGGTCCTTATCAAGGTCGGCGATGACATCTCGACCGACGAGATTATGCCGGCTGGGACAGAGGTACTGCCCTATCGGAGCAACATCCCCGGCATCAGCCACTTCGTCTTCAAGCAGGTGGATGAAAGCTACTACGACCGGGCAATGGAGTATCAACTGAAAGGCTCGCTGGTGGTCGGCGGCCATAACTACGGCCAGGGCTCGAGCCGGGAACACGCCGCTCTGGCCCCCCGCTATCTGGGCGTTCGAGCCGTCCTGGCCAAAGATTTTGCCCGGATTCATTGGCAAAATCTGGTCAACTTCGGCATCCTGCCGCTGACCTTCGCCGATCCTGATGAGTGGGAGAAGATCAGTCCCGAAGATTTCCTGGTTCTGGATGATCTGCGGGACAGCCTGCAAGACAACGGCCAAACCCTCGAGGTCAAAAACATCAGCAAAAATGAGACCTTCACCGCCAAACATTCGTTAAGTGAGCGGCAGATAGAGATGGTTTTGGCCGGGGGCCTGATCAACGTGATGAAAGAGGAAGCGTAGAGAGGCTACGCCTGCTCAAACCAACGCCGGATCAACTCAACCTGGAAGCGATACCCGCCCTCGACGGCTTCAATCAGTTCTCGCCGGATGAGCAGCTTCAATGTCCGGGCCAACACCTCCGGCGACTCGACCTGGCCGACGAGGGTCTCCTGACCGGCGATAGCGCCCTCCCCCTGTTGGGCCAGCCAGCGGAGGAGGGCCACGCCCGACAGATCGATCTGGTTTCGCTCGATGTCCACAAAGAAAAAACTGCCACGCTGTAATGTCTCCGGGATAACCGTTTCCACATCAGCCAACCGAGCCAGCCGCCGCACCTCCGGCGGCTGTTCGTTTTTAAAAGCCACAATCTCCCCACACAGCAATTGCACCAAAAAAGGATGGCCCCGCGTCAGGGCCAGCACTCGTTGACTGGCCGCCGCCTCATACCGCAACTCAAAATCTCTGACCGGACGCTCGATCAGTTGATACGCTTCGGTTTCGGTCAGATAGCTGATCGGTACCACCTGAATGTTAATCAGATAGCCAGCCCATTGTTTGAAATCCTCCAGCGTGCGTGAACTGGTCAACAAAATTTTGAAGCGAGGCCGGTGTTGGATGAAGTGGCGCATCATATTGAGTAGGGCCAGACCGTCAAGATTACCTCTGGTAATGGCCCCTTCGAGGGCTTCGAATTCGTCCAGGGTGACCAGGGCCGTACTCTGACCGAGGACAGCTTCCACCTCGTCGAGCCATTCATCAAAGATGGTAAACGGATCGACGGCCAGCCGCTCGCGGGGTAAAGGAGGCAGGCTCAAGTCGCGCTGCCGCCGGGCGGTATTGCTCATCCCCCGGGCGATGTTGTAGAAGAAGCCGGTGTGATCTTTGGCCTGGGAGGCCGGCCCCTGGAGATCGACGAAGAGGGGCAGAATAGAACTGGGCAGTAAACGGCCCAGGTTATGGAGCAGCGATGTTTTCCCCATCCGCCGCTGGCCGAAGAGGATGAGCGGGGGCCGCCGCCGGTCCAGCAGCAGTTGTTCGATGCGGGCGCTCACCTCGGTGCGCCCCACAAAAATCTCCTGTTGCTCAGTCAGGGGGACGCCGATGACATACGGGTTGTCGATCTCCTGGCGAAGTTCGACCGCATCGGCCAATTCTTGGACATAAGCGGCGATGATTTGCTGCCAACTGACGGCGATGGGCCGAAACCGAGACGCATACCGCTCGCTACTGCGAATCAGTTCGAGCAGTAGAGCATCCAGCCGATCCTCGACAGCACTCAAAGCTAACCGTTGATTGTAGGCGCTACTCTGGTACAGGGCGGCCAGTACATCCTGGCTGATGCGGCTAAAGCTGCGGAGCAGGGCGCTGGCCGGGCCGGTCAACTCCCCGGCGGAGAGACTGCGGTGGATCGAGCCGATGACTTTAACACCGTCGCAGCTTTCCAACCAGCGGGCCTCCATTTCGATTTGGGCGATCCGGGCGGCCCACCGTTGGCGACCGAGGCTGAGATATTCCAGAGCAGCTCGACCTTCGACCGGCCTCCGTTCCAGCACCAGCAGCAGATGCTCGACCAGACCCCAGAGCGGTAACGGCTGCTGTTCATCCCAAAAGGCGGAGTGCCAGGGCAACAAAGAGGGACGTTTGGCAATGCGCCACCTATCGAGCTGGTATAAAAGCCGGTTCCAGACCGTCAGGAAAGGGTACATTGCAAGGGGCCGCCATAACGGCAGCGTTAACCCGACCAGGACGCTCCCCAGATGGACGGATAACATCGGCCAGAGCGGAACCTGATATTCGACCCCCAAGGCCGTTATCCAACCGATAACGGCTCCCAGCGTCGTGGCAATGGCCCCGACCCAGGGACCGGCAATCGAGCGGGCCACGAGATAGGGCGGCACGACCAGCGCCGCAAAGAGGACGACCCGCAAGGCCGCCTCGCCCCCCATCAGAAAGGCAAATTCGAGAGCCAGACCGGCGGCCACCCCAATGATAATTCCCACGCCCAGCCCCCGCCGCCAGCCGACGGCGATCATCAACAATACGCCCACCAGCAGGCTAATCGAGATCATGCCGACGTCCCGGCTGACCAGACGACTCCCAAGGTACAGCCCCAGGCCGCCAATCAGGATGCCGCCGACCGTTGCTCCGGTCTGTCTGACGAATGAATAGTTGTCGTTGCGCGTGGTCAAATGATGGGCAACGCTGCCGACGAGACTGCCCCCCAGGCCAAACATCAAGCCAAAGATGAGACTAAACTGTAGGGCGTCGTCGGCGATGGCATTGGCCGGTGAGCGGGCCAAAGTGAGGGTGGCTCTACCGGCTATCCCCCCAACAGTCAGCCCGCCGGCCAGTCCGATGGCCAGGCTGTGGG
>CAZWZZ010000231.1:0-8307 GCA_964638395.1 uncultured Caldilineaceae bacterium | reverse complement strand
TTTACAAAAACCGGCGCACATCGAAGGCCGAAATATCGGTGTCGAGAGGCTGGCCGGCCATCAACGCCGCGGTCAGCTTGCCGGTGTAGGGGCCGAGTTGCAGACCGGTCGGGCCGTGGCCCGTGGCCAGATAGAGGTTGTCGGTGCCGGGAGCCAGCCCCAACACCGGCGATAGGTCCGGCGTCAGCGGGCGCAGGCCGACCCGCACCTCGCGGATGGTGGCCTGCGCCAGACCGGGGGCCACCCACAGGGCCTCGCTCAGCAGGTTGTACACCCCGGCCACGGTGGTGTGGGGAGCGAAGCCGGAGCCGGTTTCGCGGGTTGCGCCGAGGACGATGTGGCCGTTGGGCCAGCAGACGATGTAGTGGCCATTCCGGGAACTGATGATCGGCCACTCTGCCGTGTCGGTGTTGGGTAGATGGAGATGGAGAATCTGCCCCCGCTGCGGCTCGACCGGAATTTGCAGACCCACCTGCGCTCCCAGGTCAGGCGACCAGGCCCCCCCGGCAATGGCCACCTGGCCCGCCTGAAAGCGCTCCCCCTCAGCCTCGACGCCGATGACGCGCCGCTTTTTTAACAGTAGCCGCTTTACATTGGCCTGTTTGATCTCCACTCCCTCGGCCACCGCCGCCCGTTGCATCGCCTCGGTTAACAATTTGCCATCGACGCGGGCCGCCTGGCGATAGTAGATGGCCTGTTCCACGTCGGCCAGCGGCGGGAAAAGGGCCTGCGCCTCCGCCGCCGAGACCGGATGCAGATCATCCGTACTGGGCCGCCCCCGCCGGTTCTGGCGGGTGAGCATCAACCGTTTGGTGGCCTCGAAATCGACCAATTCTTCCTCGCTGACGGCCACCGTCAGCTTCCCGCAAGGAGCGTAGCCGGTCTCGCCGTCCTGAGCAACGGTTAGTTGCTCGATGAGCGTCGGGTAGTAGGCTGTCGCTTTGACGGCAAACTCGAACCAGGCTTCATCGGGGTTGCTGCTTGTTTCCGGGGCCAGGATACCCGCCCCGGCATCCGTCGCCCGGCCCGCATCGTGGCGGTCGATGAGCAAAGTTTTGACGTTGTGCCGGACGAGATGGTAGGCCAGTGCGCTGCCGACGATTCCTCCACCGACGATAATAGCATCATACATTGGTTTCCCCCTTTTTCTGTAACGAATCGAGAATAGGGCAACTCCGAGAAAAAATCAGACAAAATCCGTAAAGCGTAAAACGAAAAACGTAACATTTTTGGACCGACAACCAGGCTTGACGTTTCCCATTTTACGGTTTAGGTGCAATACCTTTCAAATAAGACGATTCTTCGGAGCTATGTCGCTCGCCACCCCCCCTAGCCCCCCAGCGGGGGGAATCTCGCTTTGTTGCTCCCCCCTTTGGGGGGCTGGGGGGGCTTATTTGAACAGTATTGGGTTTAGGTGGCTCCAATTTGACGGATTTAAACTTGGAACTGCCTAAACCGCAGTTTAACACACTTTGGGCGCTCATTCAATTTATAGTTCAAACCGGTTCTAAACAACATTGTTCTGAATAAAAAGATCGTGGTATACTATCCACTTCGCAAACGTTTGCGTAACTCTATTAGCCACTCAATGCAAGGAGAAACTATGATCGTCACCAAAGAGATCAATCTTTCGACGACGGGGTATTGTGATATTCACGACATCACCGACGCCGTCAGCGAGGCGGTCAGCGAGAGCGGTTTGAAAAACGGGATAGTGACCGTTTTTACCCCCAGCGCCACCAGCGGCCTGACCACGGTCGAGTATGAGGATGGGATGCTGGCCGATTTCGAGGCGTTGTTCGAGCGTATCGCGGCCCAAGATTGGAATTATAAACATAACGAACGGTGGCACGACGGCAACGGCTTTTCCCACGTCCGGGCGGCGCTGCTCGGTCCTTCGGTGACCGTGCCGATTGTCAACGGTCGCCTGACGCTGGGAACCTGGCAGCAGATTGCCTTTGTCGATTTCGATAATCGCTACCGGTCGCGGCAACTGGTCGTCCAAATTATGGGGGAGTAACTACGCTTAGGAACGGAAATAAAATAACTCCCACATTTGAATTTGGGTAATTGGTAAGGAGTCCCCTGCCCATGCTTTGTCCATTTTGTCTGGCCGATGTGAAGTTCAAGAAACAGAAATTAGCCAACAGTCTGGCCCTGGCTTATATCTGTCCCGACTGTAACGAGCAAGTCCCGGCCCTCTATGCCCAGGATTATCCCAAATACCCACCCGTGGTGACCAGCGCCGTCGGCTTTCGGCAACATGGCAAAACCGTCTACTTTGCCTCCCTTTTTTACACCCTCAAAAAGTTGACCCTGGCCCGCGATTGGGCCGATTTCTTCACGATGGGCCTGAACGAAGACAGCCTGGATACGGTCTATGGCAACGCCCGCCTGCTGCAAAGGGGCGACCTGCCCGACTCGACGCCCAAAAACTTTCCCCGCCCGACGATGATGCGAGCTGAGGGCATCCCCATGCAGCCCGACTGTACGCTCCTCTTTTTCGATACCGGCGGCGAATGTTTTGAGAAGCCGACCCAGTTGGTTCAATTTGCCGGCTTTGTGCGCCGGGCCAAGGCGGTCATGCTGCTGATTAGCGTCGCCGATATGAAGGAACCCCGGGCCGGGATGCAGCAGTTGCTCAACACCTATGTCGTCGGTATGCGGGAGTTGGGCGGCAACACCGAAGATCAACACCTGATTGTGGTCTATACCAAAGCGGATCGCCTGGCCGGACGGTTGACCGGCCCCTGGGCCGATCTACGCACCTACCTCATCGAAGGGTCGGTCGAGGCTCTGGCCCAACCCAACGGCTACATGGAGGGCCTCCACCATATCTCCGATGAGCTACACGACTTCACCGAACGCTCGCTCCACGCCTACGAATTTCTCAACGCCGCCGCAGCCAACTTCAAAAGCATCAGCTTCTCCATCATCTCCGCCCTCGGCACCGAGCCGAGCGACGGCCATCTCTCCGTCGAGATCGTTCCCCGCCGCATCCTTGATCCGGTGTTGTGGGTTATGGAGAAATCCTTTGCCAAACCCAAGCCCGCCTTCCTGCGTTGGTGGGGCTTTTAGCGACTTTCAATCTCTAATCACTAAGGAATGAGAAGAAATTAACTTTCCTATTTCACCGGGAGATTGGCGATTAGAGATTTGGAGATTCGGGCCAGTAATTTCTTAATCTCCCCATCTCTAATCTCCAAGATTTGTGCAATCGAGGAACTTATTGAATTCCCGGTCCTGAGCAGAGAGTAGCTCAAATTATTCATCGAGGAGCCATAACTTTATGTTTGATACCAAATTCCGACCGGAGCAGATCGCGCCAACCGCCTTTATCGCTCAGGGCGCCGTCATTGTCGGCGATGTAACGCTGGATGAGGAGACGAGCGTCTGGTTCAACGCCACGCTGCGGGCTGATACGACGCCTGTGCGGATTGGGGCGCGAACCAACATCCAGGAAGGGGCTATTTTCCACGCCGACCCCGGCTTCCCGGCCATCATCGGCCAGGGAGTGACGGTCGGCCACGGAGCCATTGTCCACGGGGCCAAAGTCGGCGACAACACGGTGGTCGGTATGGGGGCGGTGTTGCTCAACGGCGTGGTTGTTGGCGAAAACTGCATCATCGGGGCCAAAGCCCTGCTGACGGAGGGTAAAGAATTTCCGCCGGGATCGCTCATTCTGGGCAGTCCGGCCAAAGTGGTGCGTCCCTTGACCGCTGAGGAAATCGAGCATAATCGCGCTGCCGCCGCCCGGTACGTCGAGCGGTCCCGGGCCTTTATGGCCGAGATGTGACGCATTCCTTTTTCGAGATGACTACAACGGATTAAGCAATGAACGGATTTTTGTCTTTTCTATCCGTTTATTTCCCCATCCGTTGTAGTTCCCCTCACTTTTGGACCAGAGGCAGATACACCCGCTGCCCATTCGTGACCACCCTGATCTGACCGACCGCCGGAATACAGTCGGCGCAGGTGGCCCCATACCGCTCGTTGACGATGCCCTTCGTGGCGGTGACGGCAAAAGTGACCGTGGCCGTGCCGCCATTCGGAGCCAGGCTGGGGACGCTCCAGGAGACGACATTGGTTGGCAACAACGTGCCGCCCTCCAGATAGGTAGCGCCGGTCGGAACGGCGTCGGTAATGACCACGTCGGTAGCCTCGGTCAGCCCGATGTTGGTGATGGTTAAGCTGTAGGCGATTGGCGTGCCGGTCTCAACAGTCAGAGGGCCTGTCTTGCTGATCGTCAGGAACGGTTTATCGGTCACGGTGACCGAAACGGTGTCGCTCGTACTCAAGCCGCCGGGATCGACCACGGTCAGACGGAAGGTTAACGGCCCCTCCTGGGCGGGAGCGACAAAGGTGGGTTGGCTGATGCTTCCGTCGCTCAACGTGACCCCCGGCCCGCCCTCTTGAGTCCATTGATAGGCCAGGGCGTCGCCGTCAGGATCGTAGCTACCGCTGCCATCCAACGTCACCGTCTGGCCCGGCGCGACCACAAGCGGCGCGTCGAGCGCGACGAGCGGCGTTTGCTCCACCCAAATCGGGCTACTGTAGGCCGGAATTAACCAATCGCTGCGATAGGCTTCCACAAAGTAGTACGCGCCCAATTTGGCCGCAACGGTCGGCGTCCAGGTCGAGACGGTGTTGCCCGGTAGGACAGTATTGGCAACCAGAGCGCCATTCTCATACAGGTTGTAGGTCACGGCGGCCCCGGTCGGATTTGAGTCATAGGCCGTCACGGTCACCTCGAGCGTGGGCGCTGCCGCCACTGCCGACCCCATCCACGTGCCGTTGGCCTGCAAGACCAGGGCAAAATTGGGATCAAACGGAGAGACGTAGAACGTCCGTCCGGCCCGCATCGCGGCCAAAATGTCGGCTTTGGTCAAGCTGGGGGCTAACAATCCCATCCGCCGGCAACAGCCCCAATCGGCTTTGTGGGTATCGCTGTTGAGCAGCGTGCCGACGTGCCAGCCCTGACTCAAGCTCAACAATGCTTGCTCCAAAGTCGTGACCTCCCGCAACACCATTGGATGATCGGCAGCCGGGACATAGGCGAAGTTGTTGAAATTGAGGTTCCATTGTGGATGGTTGAATTGGCCGATAGCCTCCGGTTGGCTCAACAGCCAGGCGTACACAGCGGTGATATCATCATAGTTGGGGTCGGCCGCGCTGATGTAACTCTCTGTCTCGAAGACATTGATATGCCCATCGGTCGGGCTGGTGTATTCAAAGCCCCGCAGGCCGACAAAGACGTTATCCTCAGTGACCGCCTCGGCCTGAATCAGAACATCCTGCCATTCCGCTACCTCGATATACCGGTCATGCTCCGTCACCGCGTAGAAATCCAGCCCCCCGGCGATAGCCCCGGCAAAAGCCTGGGCCGGGGTCGTGCCCGGCGCGCCCCCGGAGTAGCCAGTGTGGGCATGCAGGTCGCCAAAATAGACCTGCATCGCCGTCGCTGCCGAGGCTACCACGCCCGCCTGGGTGACGCGCTGAAAGGATGAACCGGGAGCGGTTGTGGTAAACGTCCAGACGCGGGCGGTTGGGAGCGACTCGCCAGCCTGAGTCCGGACGCCGGTGGTTAGCGTGGCCGTGTAGCGCCGGTTGGCCGCCAACGGCGTCGCCGGGTAAAAAACGGCCAGCCGGTTAGCCTCGAGATAATCAATCCGGCCCTCGAGTCGAGCCTCGCCATCCGTCACAAAAAAAGTATCCCGGTTGAGCGTGGCCCGGTTCAGGGGGCGGTCGAAGGCGGTCGAAATGAGGCTGGTGGTGGCCACCTCGCGGGCGTCGAGGGGCGGGTTATAGAACGGCCCGGCATTAGCCTCCAGGAAGGCCGTCATCTCGGCCAGATCACAGGCCGGGTTGGTGGTCAGGCGACAGGGAGGGCCGGGGGGCGGCGGGGGAGGTGGCGGTTGGAGAGCGATGGCCGGGGGTGTCGTCGCCGGCAGCAGCAGGAGGGTCAGCAGCAAGCCCGCACTGAATAAAATCAGAGCGTTGGTTTTGGACATAGAGCGTCGTCCTCTCTAAATGGTTTGTTAAGTTGATGATTTTCATAGCCTAATCCGCTATATTATAATCGGTTCTTTCCATCCGGTAAATAGGACTAATCTTTAATTCATTTTCATCCCCTATCATTGATCCGGTACTTAAGTCCCCCAATCAATAAGGCGGCTCTAAGATCAAACCGGCCAAATGTCAATCTAACTTTGACCACGCCGGAAATGTAAAGCCTGTTTATCGTCGTTACGTCTCCCGTTTTCCGCTTTACGGGTGTTTGGCTCGCTATGTCTTGGAGTGGTAGCTCTGCACAACATCGTGGTTTAGCGCAAAGCCAGTCCGTGACTGGCGTTTCCGGCCCAGAATCGCCAAGTCACGGACTTGGCTAGAGCGAAAAAAGCGGCTTTTTGACTGGTCCACGGTTATATGCAGAGCTACCCTTGGAGTTTCAGTAGATCCAAAATGCTCGGCTCGGATTGTCAAATCCGAGCCAAAACGGGGATTTGACAATCCCCATCGAGCGAAAACTGAGTTTTCAAAAAAGGAGAAGAAAGTATGGACCGAGTCTATGTTATGCAGTTAGTACGCTCATTTCAGGTGGGGCAGCTCTCCCGCCGTGATTTTTTGAAGCGGGCCACGGCGGCGCTGGGCAGCGTTGCGGCGGCCAATATGCTGTTGGCCGCTTGCGGCGCGAACCCCAACCCGACAGCCCCGCCCGTCGTTGAGGAAGAAGAGAGTGAGGCTCCGGCAGCGGAAACGGGAGGCGAGGCCGAGGTCGAGGAGGGGCTGATGGCCGAGATGGTCGATTATGAAGATGCTGATGGGGAAATCTTGATGGGTTACCTGGCTCGCCCGGAGACGGAGGCCCCGGCCCCGGCCATCATCGTCATCCAGGAATGGTGGGGCTTGAACGAGCATATCAAAGATATTGCCCGCCGTTTTGCGCGGGAAGGGTATGTAGCCCTGGCCCCCGATTTGTACCACGGGGTGGTGGCTACCGAGCCGGACGAGGCCCGCAAGTTGGTCATGGAGCTGGATATGGCCGAGGCCGTTAGTGAGATTCAGCGGGGCATCGACTATTTGCAGGGCCAGGCGTATGTGGCCGGACCGCAGGTCGGCGTGGTCGGCTTCTGTATGGGCGGTGGCTTGACGCTGCAAACCGCCCTGGCCGAAGAGGATTTAGGGGCCGGCGTGGCCTTTTATGGCCGGCCGCTGGAGCCGGATCAGGCCGGAAATGTCAAGGGACCGATTATGGGCCACTTCGGCGCGGAGGATGGCGGCATCCCCGTTGAGGAGGTGCAGGCGATGGATGAAGCCTTCGACGCGGCCAACATCGAGAACGAAATCTACATCTACGAGGGTGCGCCCCACGCCTTTTTCAACGAGACCCGCGACAGTTACCGCCCGGAGGCGGCGGAGGAAGCCTGGGCCAGAACCCTCTCCTGGTTCAACACCCATCTGGGAGCTTGAGCGGGTATGCCGCTGCCTGATCTGCTGGCTGCGTGGCGAGGCCGGACCGACATCACGGCCAACATCGCCGCCTGGCGCACGGAGGCGGCTCGACCGGGCCACACGGCCCCGCTGCCGCCCGACCTCCATCCGGCGCTGGCCGAGCGCCTCGCCACGCAGGGCATTACCCACCTCTACAGCCACCAGGCCGCCGCCTGGCAGCAGATCAGCGCCGGTCGCCAGCCGGTCATCGTCACCGGCACGGCCAGCGGCAAGAGCCTCGGCTACAACCTGCCCGTTCTCGATAGCCTGCTGCGAGATACCGAGGCTCGCGCCCTCTATCTCTTTCCGACCAAAGCCCTGGCCCGCGATCAGACCGAGGCGCTGGCCCGCCTCTTCCCCCAAAACCGGCCCGCCTCATTCGTGGCCACCTATGATGGCGATACCCCCTCTGCCGCCCGGCCCGCCATTCGCCGCCGGGCCAGAGTCATCATCAGCAATCCCGATATGCTCCACACAGCCATCCTGCCGCATCACACCCGCTGGGCCGACTTTTTTGGCCAGCTCCGCTTCGTCATCATCGACGAGATGCACATCTATCGCGGCGTGTTCGGCTCCCACGTGGCCAACGTCATCCGCCGTTTGCAGCGCATCGCCCGCTTTCACGGGGCTACCCCCCACTTCATCCTGACCTCGGCCACCATCGCCAACCCGCTCGAGCTGGCCGAGCGGTTGATCGAAGCGCCGGTCGTGTTGGTCGATGATGACGGCGCGCCCCGGGGTGAACGCCACTTTTTGATTTACAACCCACCGATCGTCAACCCGGAATTTGGCATCCGGCGCAGCGCCCTCCGGGAG
>CAZWZZ010000230.1:6207-8315 GCA_964638395.1 uncultured Caldilineaceae bacterium | reverse complement strand
GGGGATTCCCCCTCGTTTTTTACAACCATTGGCAAGCCGGCCACCATAAACAGCACTTGATCGGCCAGGGCCGCGACCCGCTGATTGACCCGCCCCAGAATATCCCGGTAGAGGCGGCCTAGCGGATAGGGAGGCACGACCCCCAGCCCGACTTCGTTGGAAACCGCGATTAGCGGCACGGCCAGTTCAGCCTGAGCGGCCAGGATGGTCTCGACCTCGGCCTGCACCGCCGCCTCAATGGTGGCCGCCGGCTCCCCCTCCAAATCGAGGACCAAATTAGAAACCAGCAGAGTCAGGCAATCGAGCAGCAGGAGATCGGGCCGCTCATCCAGAGTGGCCAGGGCTTCGCCCACGCGGCGCGGCGCTTCCAGGGTGCGCCAGTCGGTCGGGCGTGCCCGGCGGTGGGCCGCGATACGGGTGACCATTTCTTCGTCGCGGGCTTCCGCCGTGGCGATGTATAATACGTGGCGGCCCATCTCAGCCGCCAGCCGCTCGGCGTAGTCACTTTTGCCGCTTCGTGCCCCTCCTAAGATGAAAATCCGTTGTGCCGACACCCGTTTCCCTCGCTAAAAATCAATATTCCCCAATTATAGCAGAAGTGTCAAATTACGACGTGGTCTATAAAATTATTGGCTGAAGAGGACGGAGCGCAATGGCTTTAGCTATTGCCGGAATACGCTTCAAACAGCTAAAGCCGTTTGACTCCTTATCGCCACTATATCGCCACTATGAATCACCACTATGAACGAAATGATTACTTTTCAAACCCTTTGCGGTCACTCCTGAGTCGTGATACAATTATTTTTGTTAAAAATACCACCGAATGAGTGTGTTATCGGTCAAAAGAGATAATTTTCTATGGATCAACCCCATTTGTCCTCGCAGTTAGAGTATTTAGAGCAAAAACATCAAGAGGATCAACAAAAAATCGCCCTGTTGGAGCAGACAACCGAGGCTCAGACCTATGAGATACAGGAGCAGAACCGCCGCATCCAGAAATTGGAAGAGGCGTTGGCGGCGGCTCGCCTGGAGTTAGCCCGGATTCCCCAGATCGATGAGCGGCTGGATAATTTCCGGGGCGAGATTTTACAGTATGTCGAGCAGCATTACGAACGGCAGCGGCAGGGCAGCGTGATGCCCAACCAGATGATTGATACCCAGTTCGAGAACCAGACGAAGGCCATCAACGAGCTACGGCGGGAGGTGGATAAGGCCCAACGGTATGATGAGCAGATTTTGCTGGCCCGCACCGAGGTGGAGCGGGTCAACAAAGTGGTCAGCACCTTCGAGGCCCGGCTGAACGAGGTGAGTAAAAAATTGGAGGAGCGGACCCGCTCCGTCAGCTACATCGAAGAGCAGCGCCAGACCGACGCCCGGCGCATCGCCGAGGTGCAGATGGAGTTGCCGAAGCTGCAAAAGCAGATCGAGAGCAGCCTGACCAAAGTGCAAATGGTTGAGCGACAGATTCCACAATTTGGTAAATATGAAGTGGCCATCGAAGAAATACGGGAGGAGTTACGCCGCCATCGGGAGCATATGGATTTCCAGATGGCCCAGCGGGAGCGGCTCTTGAAAAATTGGACCGACCTGGCCGAAGAGCAAGAGCAGCGCATGAGTGACCATGAAAAGTTGATGGACAAATATGTGGAGCATTACCAACTCAACAAGCGGGCGCTGGCCTCGTTGCAGGAGTTTCAGGAACGGCTACAGCGGGAGCAGCACCAGACCGAAGAGCTGCAACGGTTGGCTGTGGAGCGGCAGCGAGCGACGCTGGAAAAGTTGCAAGCCGATTACGAACAACGCTGGCAGAAACAGGGCTTGGAATGGAAACCCCAGGTGACTGACCTGCGCCAGGATATTCAGAGCTTGCGGAAGCAGTTTGGCGAGTTTGAAAAGTCGAGTAAAGAGGTGGGTAAGCAAATTGATATGATTTTGCAAATCATCGAAGAGGATATTCAGGCCAGGACGGCCTCGACGCAGGAGTGGCAATACCGTTTCGAGCAGTTGGCGAGTGGACGTAGCTAATGCGGGTTATCGGCACGGCGGGTCACGTCGATCACGGTAAATCAACCCTGGTCAAAGCTATGACCGGCATCAATCCCGACCGG
>CAZWZZ010000230.1:0-6197 GCA_964638395.1 uncultured Caldilineaceae bacterium | reverse complement strand
GGCTCAAGGAGGAGCAGCAGCGGGAGATGACCATCGACCTGGGCTTTGCCTGGCTGACCCTGCCCTCCGGCGAAATGGTCGGCATCGTCGATGTGCCGGGTCACCAGGATTTCATCAAAAATATGTTGGCCGGGGTGGGCGGTATCGACGCCGCTCTGCTGGTCATTGCCGCCGATGAGGGGGTGATGCCCCAAACCCGGGAGCATCTGGCCATCCTCGATTTGCTAGAAATTCCGCGAGGCGTCATCGCCCTGACCAAAACCGATATGATCGAGGATGAGGAGTGGCTGGAGTTGGTCGAGGCGGATGTGGCCGATACGGTGGCCGGGACGGTGTTGGCCGGTGCGCCGATTCTGCCGGTGTCAGCGATGCAGGGCCAGGGCCTTGAGCCGCTAATCAACACCCTTGACCAATTGTTAGCCCAGGCTCCCCGGCGGGCGAACCGGGGTCGGCCCCGGCTGCCGGTTGATCGCGTCTTTTCGATCAGCGGCTTTGGCACGGTCGTTACCGGCACGCTGCTGGATGGCCAGTTGGAGGTGGGGCAAGAGGTCGAAATTTTACCGCAGGGGGTGAAAAGCCGGATTCGAGGGGTGCAGTCCCACAAGCAAAGTGTGGAAGTGGCCGAGCCGGGGTCGCGGACAGCGGTCAATTTGAGCGGGGTGAGTACCGACGAGTTGTTTCGGGGCAGCGTGGTCACGACGCCGGGCTGGTTGGAGCCGTCGCAATTGCTCGATGTTTACTGCAAACTGTTGCTCGATGCCCCCAAGCCACTGCGCCATAATCAAGAAGTCGAGGTTTTTACCGGGGCGACGGAGATTTTGGGCCACACCCGTCTGTTGGGGGTGCGCCAGCTTGACCCCGGCCAGGAAGGGTGGGTGCAGTTGCGGCTGGTGGATCGCATCCCGGTCGTCAAAGGGGATCATTTTATCATTCGTCAACCCTCTCCGTCGTTGACGTTGGGGGGTGGGGTCGTGGTTGATCCGCTGCCCCGTCGTCGTCACAAACGGTTCCGGCCTGAATTGATCGAGCGGCTGGAAACGCTGCTCGAAGGGACGCCGGAAGATGTGTTGCTGGCCGAGCTGGATCGGCGAGGTATCCTGCCGGCCAAACGTTTGATCGAGGAGAGTGGCTTACCGACGAAAATCGGGGTGGCTGCCCTGAGTAACTTACTCAAAGAGGCGGCAGTTTCCTCGCTGGGCGACGCCCAATTTCAGCCGGAGAATTGGCTGCAATCCAAGCTGTTGGTCGTCTCCAGAGCGGGCTGGGCTACGTTTCTGGCTAAAATCAACACCATCGTGGCCGCCTATCACGCCCAATGGCCCCTACGGCAGGGTATGCCCCGCAGCGAATTGAAGAGCCGCCTCAAGCTGGAGACGCGCCTCTTCAATGAGGCCATCGAGCGGGCCGCGCAGGAGGAGGCCATCGCTACGTCCGAGACGACGATCCGCCTGCCGAGTCATCAGGTGCAATTCTCACCCGCGCAGCAAGCGGCGGTGGACAGACTGCTCGCTCGATTTCACACCGCCCCCTACAGTACGCCCTCCTTCAAAGAAGCCAGCGCCGACATCGGCGAAGAAGTGCTTCAGGCCCTCTTGGAAGGGGGCCAGTTGACCCGTCTCTCCGGTGATGTTTTACTGTTGACAAAAACTTATGAAGATTTTGTGGTCTGGCTCCAAGCGTACCTGCGCGAACATCAAACTGTTAATGTAGCCCAAGTCCGGGATACGTTTGCGACAAGTCGCAAATATGCCCTGGCCCTGCTCGAGTTTACCGATGAGCAACGCCTGACTAAACGGGTCGGCGACGACCGGGTGCTGCGGGGCGCGTCGTCGTGAAAAAGTTTTCACTTCAATCCAACGAAACCCCAAAGTAACGATCATTTTCCACTATAACCAAATCCTACATACGTAAAAGGAGAACATAATGGACAAGCAGAATATCAAAGTTGGCGTGATTGGTGTGGGTACGATGGGTGAGCGGCATTGTCGAGTCTATTCGACGATGCGCCACGTCGATCTGGTCGGTATCAGCGACGTTAATGCCGAGCGAGGCCAGGCCGTCGCCGATACCTATGATACCCGGTTCTTTGCTGATTACAAAGAGCTTCTGGCCGATGTCGATGCTGTCAATATTGTGACGATTACGCCCGCTCACTTCGATCTAGCGATGGAGGCCCTGGCCCGTGATGTACACGTCTTGGTAGAGAAACCGATTACGGAGACGATTGAGCAGGGTGAAAAGCTGGTAGCCGCCGCCAAAGAGCGGGGCAAGGTGTTACAGGTGGGGCATATCGAGCGGTTCAACCCGACTTATATTACCCTCAAAACTGTTACCCAGGATATGCGGATTGTAGCTCTCAATGTTCAGCGGCTCAGCCCGTTCGACACCAGCAACACCGATGTCGATGTTATTCGTGATTTGATGATTCACGATTTGGATTTGGTCGTTAATTTAGTCAAGGGGTATCAATTGGAGGGCTTTAGCGCCTGGGGCCGCTCTTTCACGACTAAGGCGATTGACCACGCCGTGGCCAATCTCTCCTTCCGCGACGGCCCGATTGCCACGGTCTCCGCCTCGCGGATTACCGAGCAAAAAGTGCGCCGGATCGACATTACAGCCGAAGGGGCTTATATTGAGGCTGATCTGTTAGGGAAAAGTGTTATGATTCATCGCCGGGCCAGGCCGGAGTTGATGGGGGCGTCCCAATATCGTCAGGAGAGCTTTATCGAGCGGATTCAGGTGCCGCTGGTCGAACCGCTGCTGCTGGAGTTACGCCATTTCCTCGAATGTATTCAGGAAAATAAAACCAGTCAGGTCTCCGGTAAAGATGGGCTGTATGCCTTACAATTGGCCAAGGCGATGGCTGATGAAATCAGCAATTTTATGATTTTGGGGGATGTGGTGCCGTCGTAGAGGTGCTGAACTGAAGTGGCAGTAGGCGTGCTTGCCGAACAGCCGCACGTGGACGTGCTGTCTCCCCAAATTTGAATGTACTGAGGCTCGTAAAACGTAAAACGTGAGGCGTAACAGGTTCCCTCACGTTTTACGCTTTACGTACTACGCTTATTATAGCTGCTCGTAGGCAGCCATCGGAATATCAATCTCCACGCCACTGGTAGGGCAAACCATTTTGACAAAATCTGCGCCCTTGTCCTTAACGGTCATCCGCTGTCCGCTCGGTGATACGAACCCGGTCAGCCGGGCCGGATTGCCGTAGACCAGACCGTAATCGGGGACATCTTTGGTGACGACCGAACCGGAGCCAACGATGGCCCATTGACCAACGCGAACCCCCGGCAAGATGATCGCCCCACCGCCAATGCCTGCGCCCCGGCCAATGTGTGTTGGGCTGACGAGCCAATCGTCCGCCGCTTTGAGCTGGCCATCCGGCGTAACCGCCCGAGGATTTTTGTCGTTGAGCAGCATCACCCCCGGCCCCAGAAAGACGCCGTCCTCAAGGGTAGCGCCGTGATAAACAAACACCCCATTTTGTAACTTACAGCGGTCACCGATCACAACGTCGAAATCGACGTATGAGCCTTTGCCCACAATGCACTCTCGACCGATTTGTACGCCTTCCCGGACTTGGGCCTGGTGCCAGATGCGCGTCTCCGGCCCAATCGTGGCCTGGTCTGACACATCGGCGGTTGAATGAACAAAGAAAGTCATAACTACTCCTGATTTTTATAGATAGCTGAAAATCAAAATGGGAGATAGCCATACGACCATCTCCCAAGCTCCATTGCGAGTACGTGTGGGCGTGAACCATGCTTTGCTATTCAGCCCCTTTACTAAACAATACAGAGGCAACGGTCCACCACAGGATTTGCACATCCAGCTTTAAGGATTGATTTTCGATGTACTCGATGTCGTGCTTGACGATTTCTTCAAATGTAATTTGACTGCGCCCGCGTATTTGGGCCAGACCGGTGATACCGGGTAATGCTCTTAGCCGTTCGGCGTGCCATTCGGTATATTCGGCCACTTCCCAGGTGACGTTGGGGCGGGGGCCGACAAAGCTCATTTCGTTGCGTAGCACGTTGATGAGTTGCGGCATTTCATCGAGGCTTGTTTTGCGTAGAATTCGTCCGGCTCGAGTGACCTGGTTGGTTTTGAATGGCTTGAAAGTTTTATTAGCCTGGTCTTCATCTTGCTTCATTTGACCGCTAATATACTGTTTCATAAATTCCCGGTGGGAACTGTCGTCGATGTCGTGGTACATCGTACGGAATTTGATGATTTTGAAGATTTTGCCATCTTTGCCGACTCGGTCTTGAATAAAAAAAACGGGGCCGGCCGAGTCTAAACGAATAGCGATAGCGATAATGAGTCCAAGAGGGATTAGAAAAGGTAAGGCTAAGATACAGAGAAGTAGGTCAAAAATTCGTTTCCAGAGACGATAAGAGGATTTCTCTTGCATTCTTACCTCAGTGTGTGATTGTCCGATGACCCTCCAGTTCATAACAAGTGTATCCTTTTTTTCTAATGTTTCCAATGCTTAGATCCTCCTAAATTGCAGAGCCGGGTGAGTGTGTAGGGGTATTGTACGTTGGTAACATTGAAATTGTAACAAATTCTGGTTTGAATCTGGTTTGAATTTGGTTTGAATTTGAAATCCGACAAGAATTTTGGGGAAGCAAGGGGTGATAATCAAGGAAACACACGCAAGTTGCCATATTCGCGGCGATTATTACAATCAGTAGACCTCAACGGCAAAGTTCGGAGGAGGTTTGTAACCTCCAACCGCCGGTTGCAAACCGGCTCGGAGCATTTGATTGCGGTCTACTGACAATGTCAATCGTACCACACGATTGCTGATCCGTCTGTGAACCAAAAATACTACTGTGCAGAAGGATTGCACCAGCTAACACAACACGCTTGTGAGCTAATAATTCGACAGGATAGATCGCAGCATCCTGAGTAAACCGAAGCATGAGGTTGTATCGAAGGGGGCTGCGGTCTCCTAATCAGTGCCCTATGACTCGTACAATCTATCCCGATGCGCCCCGGGTGGCTGTCGGCGCTGTAGTTATTCACCAAAACAAAGTTTTGTTAGTGCTGCGGGGCAAAGCGCCGGCCAAAGGACTCTGGGCCATTCCCGGTGGCAGCATTGAGCTAGGAGAAACGCTCCAGGCGGCGGCTGAACGAGAAATCTTGGAAGAAACCGGCCTCCGGGTCAAAGCAGGCGAGGTGATTTATACGTTCGATGCCATTCAGCGCGATGAGGCTGGTCGGGTTCAATATCATTACGTCATTTTGGATGTGAGAGCCGAACTGCTGGATCCCGCCCAAACCCCCGTCCCCGCCGATGACGCGGTTGATGTCCGTTGGTTCGATTTTTCCGACCTGGATCAATCCCGGTGGCCTATGTCCAAAACAACCCGGCAACTGTTACAAAGCCTGAAAAATAACATATGACCGACCCCAATCAAACTCAGAAATACCGGTTACGGCTCATTTTTGCCAAAAAAGCGCCGATCAAATATATCTCTCATTTGGATCTAGCCCTGGCCTGGGAACGTGCCCTGCGTCGGGCGAATATCCCCCTGGCTTATTCTCAAGGCTTTAATCCCCGTCCTAAAATACAGTTTGCCTCCGGTTTACCGTTGGGTACAACCGGCACGAATGAAATTCTCGACATTATCATCAACACCCCGGTGCCCCCCGACGAGGCGCTGAGCCGGATCAAACCGACCTTGCCCACAGGGATCGGTCTCCACACCGTTGAGGCGGTTCCCCTCAAAGCCGCCACCCTGCAAAACCAACTGCGTCAAGCCGAATACCGGGTGACCGTCGAAACAGATTTATCGGCTGACGCCCTAAATGCACGCATAGAGAGCCTTTTGGCCGCCGAGGAGATAATCCAAACCCGCCGCCGGCGTAAAAAGCTGGAAACGTTTGACCTACGCCCCTGGCTCCACGACCTCCGGCTCGAATCGCTGGTCGAAGGGGATGCTTGCCTGCATATGCGGGTCACGGCCGGTCAGCATGGCAACCTCCGCCCCGAAGCGGTTCTCAAAGCCCTGAACCTGGCCGAGCAGTGGCACCACATCGAGCGAACCAAACTGATTTTCAGTAGTCCGCAGCATCCTGAGTAAACCGAAGCGGAGGTTGTATCGAAGCCGCGTCCTGCGACCGGAGAGAGTGTCGAAGGGGGTGCGGCTCAGCCGACGATTCGGGACCAGCCTGCACCCCTC
>CAZWZZ010000229.1:2458-8319 GCA_964638395.1 uncultured Caldilineaceae bacterium | reverse complement strand
TCGTTGGCCATGTCGATCATGTAGGCCACGGCGTTGATGTCATCATTGCCGCAGTTGGCTCCCAAGGACCAGGACGGTTCATACTCGACGCTTTCCATGCGTACCTTATACGGCCCTTCGGTCACTTCCACTTCTTTCTTACAGGCCACCGGGCAGGCGTGGCAGGTCGGTTCTTCGACCAGAATGTTCTCGCGGACATACTCGCCCGATATTTTCTCGGCGTTCTCGGCTCCAAAGGCGGTGAACTGGGAGTTCTGGGCCGGCAACGCGCCGATGCTGTCGGTGATGTTCATCAGGACGTTGGTGCCGTAGACGCTCAAGCCACCCTTGCGGGGGGAGGTGATGTTCTCTTCGGCCATGATGGTGGCCAGGGCACGCTTACGGGCCTCTTTGTCGGCCTCTTTGTTGGCCGGTTGGGGTTTGTTTTTCTTTTCCCCTTTGATGATGACCGCTTTCAGGTTCTTGCTGCCGCCGACCGCGCCGGTTCCACCTCGGCCCGCCGCCCGGTCATCGACGTTGATCCAGCAGGAGAAATGAACCATATTTTCGCCGGCCTGGCCGATGGCGATCCCATCAACGGCCCCTTTGCCACCTTTTTCCTTGCCGCCATGCTTGCCGCACAGCGTTTCCAGCGTTTCGTGGACACCCTTGCCCCACACCTCAGAGGCGTCGTGCAAGGTCACTTCATTATTTTCCACGTAGGCATAAACCGGCTTGTCCGCTTTGCCTTTGAAGACCAGGCCATCGAACCCGGCCCAGCGCAGTTTGGCCGCCGTCCAGCCACCCATGTGGCTGTCGGTGACCGTCCCGGTCAGGGGTGATTTGGTGACGACAGCCAGGCGACCGCTCATGTTAACGTCGGTCCCGGTCAGCGGGCCGTTCATAATGCACAGGACGTTATCGGGTGACAACGGATCCACGTCGGGACCGTTGTCAAAGACATACTTGACACCCAAGCCCCGCGCGCCCAAATACTTGCGAGCGTCATCTTCATCGACGCCCTTGTATTCCACGTTACCAGTCGTCAGGTCCACCCAAGCGACCCGATTTGCATAACCACCTAACTTCATTGATAAACCTCCTTGTTTAATTAATGATAGACATTTTATGTGATTCTCGGTACGAACGCCGCTATCGACTATCAATGTGATGCAAAACCCACCTAAATAAAATGGCGCTATGTTCAGTCGTCATAGCGCCATTCAGGATATTTGGGTTGTTTTGCGGGCCACAGCTATTTTACCGATAGCAAGGTGTCGTACCAAAGAAATCTCCACTGATTGAAAAGATGAACTTACAAATTCTTATATCTGTGGGAAACGTAGTATAAAACAGTATCTTAATTTTGGCAATTTTCCCAAATCTATTTTTCCACGAAGGCTAAAACTGGAAATAGATAAAGGGCACTTCCTCGGTGATGCCCAGGTTCATAATGGCCAGGGCCAGGAAGAGGTAGGCGGCCCAGCGCACCCAGACTGGGCGCTCGAAGAAGAGGGGGATTTTGAGGGCCTTGACCTGGACGAAGTGAACCACGGCCAGCAGGCCGATCAGCCAGACGGCCAGGGCCATTTCCAGGCGGGTGTTGGCTACGAAGTTGTTCCAGGGCGCGGTGATGGCTACCAACTCGCCCGGCGCGGCGATCTGGTTGATGATCAGGAAAGCGTCGGCGATGGAGTTGGCCCGGAAGAAAATCCAGGCGAAGCAGGTCAGGTTGAAGGTGAGGAAAATCGTCAGGACGGTCTGCAGACTGGGCCGCTCGGCCAGCCCCAGCCGCTCGACCAGATTCAGCCGTTGGTCCCGGCTGATGATCTCCAGCACCAGATAAAGCCCGTGTAGACCGCCCCAGATGACGAAGGTCCAACTGGCCCCGTGCCACAGGCCGCTGACCACAAAGACGATCATCAGATTGAGATACCAGCGGGGCACGGCGACCCGGTTGCCGCCCAACGGAATGTAGAGGTAATCCCGGAACCAGGTAGAGAGGGAGATGTGCCAGCGTCGCCAAAATTCGCTGATGGAGCGGGAGAAGTAGGGCTGGCGGAAATTCTCCATCAGGTCGTAGCCCATGATGCGGGCTGCGCCGATGGCCACGTCGGAGTAGCCGGAAAAGTCGCAATAAATCTGGATGGCGAAGAAGTAGGTGGCTACGATCATATGCCAGCCGCCCCAATCGCCGGGACTGTTGTAGACCGTATCGACGTACAACCCCAGCCGGTCGGCGATGACCACCTTTTTGAACAGCCCCCACAGAATTAGTCGCAGGCCACTGATGGCCCGGTCGGCGTCAAAGTCGTGGTTGCGGTAGAATTGAGGCAGCATATTGTAGGCCCGCTCAATCGGCCCGGCCACCAACTGCGGAAAGAAGGCCACGAAGAGGGCGAAAATGCCCAGATGACGCTCCGGCTCGATCTGGCCCCGGTAGACGTCGATAGAGTAGCTGAGGGCCTGGAAGGTGTAAAATGAAATGCCGACCGGCAGCAGCACCTCGAAGACGGGCATACTGTAGAAGATGTTGAACTGGTTGAGGGCGGTGCGGACGGAGTCGGTGAAGAAGTTGAAATATTTAAAGGCAAACAGGATGCCCAGGTTGGTCAACAGGCTGAAGATGAGGAAAGGCAGCCGTTGGGAGCGCTCCGGGCGGGCGGCCATTTGCAGGGCGGTCACGTAGGCAATCAGGGTGGAGATCATAATCAGGGGCAGATATTCCAGCCGCCAGGCGGCGTAGAAGTAGTAGCTGGCTCCTAACAATAAAATCCAACGGTAGCGGTAGGGCAGGGCGAAGTAAAAGCCGACGACGATGGGGAAAAATATAAGAAAGTCGAGGGAGTTGAAGAGCATCTATTGGCCCAACAGGCTGGCGCAGTCTGACTGGGGAGCCAGACCGGCGGCGATATTATCCATCCAGGCGATGGTGTCGCTGAAACTCTCGCTGCGAATGGCCGGATGGGAGACGGCGGGATAGGTCAGATAGGTGACGCTGTTGCCCCGGCTACAGAGGGCGGTGGCGAATTGGGCCTGGCTGGGCGGCGAGACGACGGTATCGGCGGTTCCCTGCAAAATCAGGGCCGGAATATCGCTCCCCGCCGGCTCGAGGCCGCTGGCGTTGGCATCCAGGGCCGCTTTGAACTCCGGCAGGATAACGCCCAGGCCATCGCTGTAGAGGGCGTTGTTGAAACTGGGGGCGTACATATTGCGGGCGGTGTAGGCGTAGTAGGCAAAGACCTCGTCGATACATTGGTTTAACACATCCTGGTCAAAGGTCGGCAGCCACTCGGGGAGAAAGACATCCTCCTGGCTGATGACGTCCCTGCCGTAAAATTCGCGGTAGGCGTAGATAGCGTAGGGCGTGAAAAGCGGGTTTTCCCGCATCAAAACCTCAAGGTTGGTCGTCGGGCCGTGGCCGACAACCCCGGCCACGGGCAGATCGGGGGCGTAGCTGGCGGCCTGATCCTTGGCTGCGAAGGCGGCGTGCCCGCCACTGGAGTAGCCGCCAAAGAAAACCGCTTCCATCGGCTCGGCCCCGATATTGGCGTTGGACTGCTCCTCGAAAAAGCGGTAGACGGCCCGGGCCGAGTCGAGCATCGTCCGCCCGGCCACCTCGGCGATGAAGTAGGGGTGGGTGCGGACGGGATCATCGAAGCCAACCCAGTTGGGCAAAATGCCGATGTAGCCCTGGGCGGCGTAAGCATACATATGATTGTTGTAGAGGCCCCAGTTCCGCCCGCTGCCCAACTCATCCAGCGGCCCACAGCCGTTGTCCAGGCCGGTCGTACCCGCCCCGTAGACGATGATCGGGAACTCGGTGGCCTCGGTGACGCTGGGGAAAAAGAGATCGGCCCGAATCGTGACCACATTTTCATTTTCATCGAGGGTCTGGAACTGTATCTGGTATTTATCCACGGCGTAATTGCCGATGGGTTCGCCGGTAGTGATGTACTCGGCGCTGATCAGGCGGCCCAGCTCGGCGCGATCTACGGCCATCGGCAGGACGCGGGTGTTGGTCGGCGTCGGGGTGGGGGTCTCCGGCTCCGGGGGCGTCGGCGTCAAGGTCGGCGTTGGGGTCTGCGTCGGCGTCGGGGTCTGCGTGCTGGTTGACGTCGGCATCGGCTCGGCATCGGCCACCTGTTCGACAGGTTCGGTCGGCGTGGGGGTCAGGGTCGGGGTCGAGGTTGGCGTGGGCGTGGGTGTCCGGGTGACCGTGGGGACAATCACCACGCGG
This sequence comes from uncultured Caldilineaceae bacterium, assembly GCA_964638395.1. Classification (GTDB taxonomy): domain Bacteria; phylum Chloroflexota; class Anaerolineae; order 4572-78; family J111; genus CAZWZZ01. The sequence continues at coordinate 4,100 of CAZWZZ010000229.1, read as the reverse complement.
GTGTTGGTCGGCGTCGGGGGCAGGGTGGCGGTTGGGACGACCTCGGCCACCGGTTGAAACGCCGCCGGGTCGATGGTCTGGGCTAACTGCTCGGCGATGAAAACTTTGCCGCTCTCCCGCATATGCTCCGTATCGACGAAGTGGTACGCCTCCAGACTGAAGACGAGGTTGAGAACCTCGACATCTTGTTCTTCTAAAATCTCTTCGACCAGAGCCGTATTGCGGGCTACCTGCGCTTCGAACTCCTCACCGATGTGGCGCAGCCCCATCTGGTAATTGATGGGGGTGATGTAAAAAATCGGCTCGATGTCATTCTCCCGGAGCAGGTCGATGATTTGTAGCAACGATTGAATCTTGCGATGCGCCGGCGACAGGTCATACAGATAGTAGTAGGTCATCACCCCGGCCATTGCTTCGCCATCATTTTCAGCCGGGAGCGTATCCCGGTAGGCAAACTCGACGTTGTTATCCTGCTCCTCCAGCGGCGTGCCGGTCAACCGCTCGAAATCGGCCACAGTGCCAATGGGTTCGTCGCCGTTGTAAACGGTCGTCTCCAGAAATTCCGCCTGGCTGATGGGCGGGTCGAAGCCGCCGAGGGTGTCCAGCGGTTTGTAGAAGATGGTCGACAGGGGCAGGCCGTAGGTCAGGATGGCTTTCTCTTCGGTAAATTGATAGCCGGGCCGCAGGTCCCACTCCGGGGAGAAGGAGCGCATATTGATTGGAAAAATGACCCGCGCCGGGCGATGGTCGCTGGCGAGGATGTATTCGACATAATCCAGGTAGAGGTCCAGGTTGTAGGCAGGGTGGGCCACCTCGCCGATTTCTTCATCCGGCAGCAACTCCTGGAGAAACTCGCCGGTGTGCATATCCTCGACGGGATGGGACACGGTGCTGTCACCAAAATAGATAATATCAACCTCTGCCTCAAGGTAGGCTTCCAGTTGGAGGATTTCCGCCGGTAGCTCCGGGGGGTAGAAGGCCGAGACGGTCACTTGACCAACCAGGAGAATCAGCAGGAAGAGGCTTAATTTTAAGGCGAACGCTTTCATAAACAGAGTTACTCAATCTGGCCGCTGAGGGCTGCCGAGCAGTTCGACTGCGGCGTTTCCCCGGCCAGGATGGCTTGCATCCAGGTCAGGGTATCGACAAAGCTGGCTTGCCGGGTGGTGAAATGGTTGGCCGCCGGGTAAAGGTTGTAGATGACATTTTTGCCGCTGTCACACAGATGGGCCACAAAGCGCTCCACGGTGCGGGGGGTGACGATGGGGTCTTCCCCGCCGTGGAGCAGAATGGCCGGCACCTCGGTCTCGACGACGCGCCCGGCGTGGTTGAAATCCAGCTTCTCTTTGAAGGCCGGAAACGCCTCGCCGAGTTGCTCATTGTAGAGCGCCTCGCGGAAAGCCGGGCTGTACATTCCCCCCGGCGTGTTGGCGTAATATTGAAAAACCTCGTCGATACATTTGACTTCGACATCATCATCAAAGGTCTCTAGCCAGTTGGCCTGAAACACATCCTCCGGGTCGATAACCTGGCTGCCGTACATTTCCCGGTAGGCATAGACGACGTAAGGCGCATAGCGGGGGCTGTCATACATCAAGCCCTCCACATCGGGCGAGGCGGCGTGGCCAATGATACCCCGCAC
>CAZWZZ010000229.1:0-2358 GCA_964638395.1 uncultured Caldilineaceae bacterium | reverse complement strand
CGGCGTAAGAAAGCATATGGGGCCGATATTGGCCCCAATCCCGCCGCCGCATCTGCTCATCGACCGTGGCGCAATCGTTGCCGACGCCGGTCGTGCCGGAGCCGTAGACGAAAATCGGGAATTGGGTCGGTACCTCCACCCGCGGAAAGCGCATGTCGGCCCGAACCTCGATGATTTCATCATTTTCATCCAGGGTTTGGAAGCGGATGCGGTAGGTATCGACGGCGTAGCGGGCCGGGCGTTGGTTGTTATCGGTCAAAAAATCGGCCATCAATTGGTCGATCTCCTCCGCCGAGAGCGTTTCAAAATGGTTGGTTCGGACAATGGGCGCGGCGGGTGTCGGCGTCGGGGGCACGGGCGTCGCCGTGGGCGACAGCGACGTGTCCCCCGCAGGCGCAGCAGCCGGTCGACCGCCATTGCCAAAGCTGATTGTACAGGCTAAAAATAAAAGGGAGTTTAAGATGAGTAGGGCGATTATTTTGTCTCGACTCACAACACCTCCGGTAAGTAACAAAGTATAGCTCAACAGGATTTCGTGGGGGTGACGTTAAAACGCAAAACGTGAAACGTAATCTCTTTTTACGCAGTACGTTTTACGTTTTGCGGTAGTCCATTATTTATGTCACCCAAAAAGAGCAGGATCATCTGAATGATAGGAATAAAATTCCTTAATTCCGAAAATCCTGCTCTGATGATACGACTAAAACCACTTAATTAAATTGGCTGTTGAAAAATTCGGAGCAGCCCGACTCCGGTAAATTTCCGGCGGTTACCTGCTGCATCCAGTTGAGAGAGTCCCGGAAACTGTGTTGCCGCGTCTGGAAATGGTTGACGCCGGGATACAGGTTGTAGGTTACATTTTTGCCCTGATTGCAGAGCCGGGCCACAAATCGCTCGTTGGTTTCCGGGGTGACGATGTTATCGGCCCCACCGTGCAGCAAAATAGCCGGTACGCCGGGGTCGCCCCCCGCGCCGACATAATTTTCATCGAGGGCGGCCTTGAAACCGGGGTAAAACTCACTGAGGCGATTGTTATAGAGTGCGTCGAGGAACTCTGGCCGGTACATCAAGCCGGGGTCGTTGGGGTAGTAGTCGTAGGCTTCATCGACACATTTGGTCGAGGCATCTTCATAAAAAGTCGGCAGCCAGTCGGGTTGAAAAACCTGCTCCGGGTTGATGATTTCGCCGCCGTAGTAGTTGAGGTAGGCATAAACGATGTAGGGACCCAGGGGCGGCCTTTCGCGTAGCAAAGCTTCGACATCCGGGGCCGTCGCGTGGCCGACGATACCTTTGATCGGCAGTTCCGGGGCATAATCCGGGGCCATATCCTGAGCGGCAAAAGCGCCGTGTCCCCCTTGCGAATATCCGCCGTAGAAAACCGCCTCGGCCGGGCGGGCCTGCACCTCAGCCGGGGCCTTTTCAAAAAATTCGTACAGCACCCGCGTCGCGTCGAGCAAAATCCGTCCTTCCAGCGAGGCGATGAAGTAGAGATGGGTGCGGGTCGGGTCGTCATACCCCTGCCAATGGGGCAGCATGGTAATGTACCCCTGGGCCGCGTAGGACATCATATGGGTTTCGTAGAGACCCCAATTTTTCCCCCGGTCGATCTCATCTAAAGGGGCACAGGTATTGCCGATGCCGGTCGTACCCGCCCCATAGACAAATACCGGAAAATCAGTCGGGCTTTCCACCCTGGGCACAAACAACTCGGCCCGGATTGGCACCAGATGGCCCGACTCCTTTCGGCTGCGGAAGCGAATCTGGTAGCGATCCACGGCGTGCTTGGCCGGCAGTATGTTGTCGTTGGGGTAAAAATTGGCCTGGTATTGATCGACGACATCAGCCCGCCACGTTTCCAGATAGGCGACGTCGATGATGGCGGAGGTGGGCGAGGCCGGTAGCTCGACGAGCGCCACGCCCGCCGGTCGCGTAATTGGGGCCGTGTCGGTCAACGGCATAATCGTGGGGACCGGCGTGGCCGGCAGGTTCATCACCCCGGCGGCGGGGGTAAACGTGGGGCCGACCATCACCGTCGGGGCCGGAGTCGGCCCGATTTGAGCCGCCGGGGCCAGTTGCTCCGGCAGATTGAGGGCGCAGGCCAGCCCCAACAACGGTAACAGGCTTCCAAGCAGCAGCTTCAAACGAGGGTGAGTTAAGATCATACGCTTTTCCTGACAACGTTGGTTCGATAAAATCAACAACCCCTTGTCTCAGGGGTTGTGTCGATACCTTTTTCATTATGACCATATGTGACCATTGTAACCGTCCGGCATGGTAGCATGCCCGGTCATATTGGTCAACCCGCAATTCCCGGTTTGAAATGAAGATTGGGCCAGTTTCCATAAATTTTGTCATATG
>CAZWZZ010000228.1:0-8330 GCA_964638395.1 uncultured Caldilineaceae bacterium | reverse complement strand
GTAATCAAGGTGATGACCTGGCCATTGGTCTGACGGACCTTGAGCATACGGTAGGTTTGCTCTTGATCCTGGTCCAAATGAACCAGAGCATCTTCCAAGACAGTGTAGCCACTGGCCAGTGGTTCTTCAGGCAAGGGCAACTGTTCGATGATCTGCGGTTTGAGGGAGCCAGCCCGCTTGGTGACGAAATCGTGGCCCTGGTCGATAATTTCTTGATAGGTGGACAAGCGCCAGTATCCCCCATCAAAGACAAAGATCAGCCCGTGTTGGCTCTCCAAATCACCCAACAGCTCCTCGAAATAGGGACTGTCAGCGCCAGGAACCGGGGTGAACATCAGGTGTTTGATGGCCCCACTGTCGCCAGCCAGTTTCAGTTGGAGTTTCATCCCGGCTGAGGTCTCGCTGGGTCCGACCCCTTTCGCCCACTCAGCCAGTTTCGGGGGCAAGGTCAGGGTGGTTGCATCAAATAGCTCGACCCGGTGCAGTAAATCAGTGATCCCTTGCCAGGTCTCTTTGTCTAAGGCCCGCAGCTTGCGGTGGGGCAGGCTGGCCACCCTCTCCATCACTTGCTGCATCAAGATCACATACGGCTCAATGGGGCGGTTCCGGTTCGCTTGGGCCAGACCGGAGACGCTGATCTCGACCGCTGCGCCATTGGCTGCAAACAACGGATCGTTGGCCGCTGCCCATTGCTGGTCTCGGATACTTTCGTAGGCTGTCGCTTGCAGCAGCACCTGGCTCCGAAAGTGTTGTTCAAATTTCAGTTTCCGGGCATGCCAGTCATAGTCAAACTGTTCGGCTACTTCTGCCCGGTTGCTCAACGCTCCTTGTCCATTCAGGAATTCGTTGAACTGTTTGGGGTTTACAAATGAGCGATATTCTACCTTGGCGTGTTGTTTCGTTTCTTTTTTTGTCATCATATCTTTATGATAACAGTTCAGTGTTAATATTTTCCTAGAATCTCTCAAATAACTTCACACTAATGAAAGGAACACAAAGCTGAGGTATTGGAGTTTGCTTCATTGATGTGGGGTGTGGTCATGCCTAATCATCTGCGCTCATATTGGCGATAAGGTGGAGTCAAATGGTTTTAGCTGTTTGGAAGCAGTCTCAGCAATAGCTACAGCCATTGCACTCCGCACTTCACCTCGAAATCCATATGAGCCAAAAGAGTACACCACAGCCCGCGTCTCCCGTTAAAGGCGTATTGATTACCGGAACGACACGTGCCAGGGCATCGCCAGCCGTTCGGCCAGGAGGATGAGGAGATAAAGAGCGATGCCCAACAAACAGGCGATGATGATGGCCGCCCAGGCCGAGGCGAAACGGAAGAGGGCCGCTTCCTGAGTGATGAAGACGCCGAGGGCGATGCGGGGGCCGCCGAAGTATTCGCCGACGATGGCCCCAATCATACTCAGGGCGGCGGCTACTTTGAAGCCGTTGAAGATATAAGGCAGGGCGTTGGGTACGCGCAGCTTGAACAAAATTTCGCGGGGACTGGCGGCGTAGGAGCGCATCAACTCCAACGAACGAGCATCGACCGAGGTCAGGCCCCGCACGGTGTTAATCATCATCGGGAAGAAGACCATAATGGCCACAATGGCCATCTTGGAGAAGGGGTTGTCGATGCCGAACCAGTTGTTCATAATCGGGGCGAAGGCGATGATCGGCATCGAGTTGGCGGCGATAGCAAAAGGCAGCAGCGCCTCGCGGGTCGTTGTCCAACGGGAGGTGACAAAAGCCATCAAGATGCCCCCTGTGGCCCCAATCGCCAAGCCGCCGATGGCCTCCTTGAAGGTGAACCAGCCGGCCTGGATGATCGGCCACAGATTTTTGCCCTCGGTGATGTAAATGTTAGAAATTTGGAAAAAAGTCGTCGCTTGCACCTCGGCCAAAATTTCCGCCGGGGTATCGGCGGGGATGGTAGCGATGAATTGCGTCGCTCTGAGTTCCGACTCGATGGCCTTCTCATCCAGCGCCGGGGCATCATCGGCGACAACGACGACCCGAACCAGATTCGAGAGAATGGCCGAGGGTTTAGGCAGTAAAAACTGCTCGATCTGGAAGATGTTGACCACCAGCTCCCACACAATCAAAATGACGATTAAAATGATGGCCGGAGCCGAATATTTTTGCAGATTGTCGCTCATGCGCCCTCCCGTTCACTCTTGCGGAGCGCCTTGCGGCGTTCGGTTTCCCGCGTGGACGTCGCTAAATCACCGATGACCCAGTCGGGCAGGGTCAGGGTGGGCGTAGACTTGGTTTGCTTATTTAGGGTCAGGGCCATCTTCTCCAATCCTCCTTGCAATAAATCAAACAGGACCGAGGCAAAACGCATCCTGAGTAGGCGATAGTCGGATCGAAGGGTTGCAGGGTGCGTCAGTCACCCCCCTCGATACGCCCTTCGACAAGCTCAGGGCGACTCGGGATGCAAGCCACGTAAGTTCTTTCTGTCAGCGCCGCACGTCGTTGGGGCATTGTGCGACGGTTGATCTGAGTTTGGGGCGACTTTGCTTAGGGTGACAAACTGTGTCGGTGTGGATCGGGCCGAATTTTAGCACACTCTCAGGTTGTATGCAACCCCTTTGCCTTCCGGCAGGCGCTTGCCCGTCGGGGTGGGGGTAGGGTATAATGGCCTGTATTTTAGTTTGGAGCGTGTGATGTCAATCAACGGTTTTACCGCCCCTTCGGAAGCGTGGAGGGCTGGAAGATTGATTGAGCATTAGTCTGATAACCAACTTTTTGAGTATGTACCACTTGACGTGAGCTTGCTCCCGGTGGATTGCCAAATCCCGACCGAGCTTATCCACGCTAGGCGGGAAATACTCTAGGAGTTACGCAGTTGAGCGACAAACGCATCCTGAGTAGGCGGTAGCCGTATCGAAGGGTGACGTTTGGAGCGGCTGCACCCCTCGATACGCCCTGACGGGGCTACTCGGGATGCGAACTGCGTAACTCCTATACTCAACTTCTTTAGGGCCGGCCCGGCCAGGTTAGGAGCATTAAAAAAGTGACCGGAAAAATTGGGAGAGCGGAGCGACTATCCCCGTGAGCAAAATTACCCTGATTGCCACTCTCACCTTTGGTTTGGAAGCGGTGGTCAAATATGAGTTGGAGTCGCTCGGCTTCGAAAACTTGGCTGTCTCCAACGGCAAAGTGGAATTTGAAGCCACGGCCAACGACATCCCCACGGCCAATCTGTGGCTGCGGGCGGCGGATCGGGTGCTGCTCAAAATGGGGGAGTTTCGGGCTGTCACCTTCGACGAGTTGTTTGAACAAACCAGGGCCCTGCCCTGGGAGGCGTGGATCACCGAGGATGGCCAATTTACGGTCACCGGCAAATCGGTCAAATCGACGCTGGGTAGCGTCCGGGCCTGCCAGTCGATTGTCAAAAAAGCGGTGGTAGAGCGGCTGAAAACGGCCTACCACCGGGAATGGTTCGAGGAAACCGGCCCGGAATTTACTATTCAGGTGTCGCTGCTCGATGATGTGGCCCAGTTGACCATCGACACCTCCGGCTCCGGCCTGCATAGACGGGGCTACCGGCAGCAGGCCGGGGCTGCCCCCCTCAAAGAAACGTTAGCCGCTGCTCTGGTCCAACTCAGCTTCTGGAACAAAGGGCGGCTGTTGATCGACCCGATGTGTGGCTCCGGGACCATCCTCATCGAAGCGGCGCTGCTGGGCCGGAACATCGCCCCGGGGTTGAACCGGGAGTTCGCTGCCGAAGGGTGGCCGGCTATCAGCCCCAAAGCGTGGCGCGGGGCCAGACGAGCCGCCCGGCGGGCCATTCAACCGGCTGATTTGCAACTGTTCGGGTATGACATCGATGCCGCCGGTATCGAAGCGGCCCAGGCCAACGCCGAACAGGCCGGGGTCGGCGACGCGATTACCTTCGAGCAGAAAGCCCTCGACGATTTGTGGATCGACAAACAGTATGGCATCGTCATCTCCAATCCCCCCTACGGCCTCAAGCTGGCCGATTTCAAGGCCCTCAACAAACTCTATATTACCTTAAACAAAATGTTCAGGAAGAAAAAAGGCTGGTCCCTCTACATCCTGACCGCCGATAAGAAGTTCCCCGACTATTTCAAACGGGCCGCCCCCGACCGGGTCCGTAAGTTGTACAACGGAGCGATTGAGGTCAATTATTATCAATATTATGGAGAAAAGCCGCCAGAATAATGGGCTATCAGTAGAGCGCAGCATCCTGAGTAAACCGAGGCACGAGGTTGTATCGAAGGGTGCTGCGCTCTACTGGCTATCAAAATTTAGGGATTGACGTATGACCACATTACCAGACCTACTCTCCGCGGATGAGCTTGATATTTACGCAATCGCTGAATATTTTGATACGCTTTTAGCCGAGGCCGTCGTTGTCGTCAATGCCGAGTTTGGGCCGAGACGATTATCAAAACAAACCCGTCAGGACGAACCACTTCCTTTGGATAAAAGGCAACTGGCAAGTTATCGGACTCGAATTGGCACGATGCTTGAGTATGCTATAAGTACCGAAATGACGAAGCTCCTTGATGCGCGGTATGGTAGCGACAAATATCTCGTGACATTTGCCACCGCTCACGAGTATCCAGACTTTTACTTTCGGGACAACACGTTGTCCTCCCTGCTCAGAATAGAGATGAAAGCCGTTGATGCCGAATCGGACGAGCAAGCCGCTCGATTTAGCACGCCGACGATTTGGATTGACAACGACCGCGATTTGTTATTGTTGATCGGGTGGGAATGGACGGACTTGGTACGAAATGATGAAGTGATCGGCGAGTATCCTTACATTTTTGCCAGCCTGATCGTACCGGCCGGCGAGATGGCCAAAGAACGTGACAAACGGTTGGAAGTCACAGGAGGCAAGATTGAGGGAGAGAACGTTTTTGTATACAGCAAGCGAAAAGAGAAGTTTGTATCTGATCCCGGCAACTACGGAAAATTCTGGCGCATTATCCATACCAGTCGCCAGGCAGACGAATTGAGTGAGGTTTTGCTCAAGTTTATGCAGTTTCTGGAAATGGTCGATCAACATTCACCGAGGGATAGGTTCCGCAAGCGAAGACGTAAACCTAATGAATAGATTACAAAGAGGGCGGGCAAAGTTTGGCAGTTGTATAGTCATACGCGCTCTGGAGAGACATCTGCCCCTCCCGTAAGGCGGCTTCGCTCCGTTTTTTGCACTCCAGATAATGCTTCCAGGCGGCTTTATAACCGGCCACAATTTCTCGTTGTGTGGCCAATGGGGGTAAAGGGATTCGTAAATTTAGCACCGTGGCTTTGCTCACTCTGGGGCGTCCAATGCCTGTAATCTGGTAGACAAGCTGTCCAAAGACTATGTCACTCCGTAGGATAAAAGCCAGGTACTCATGATCGACGGGTAAATTTTGTCTGCATTGCACCGTTTTCCAAAGCGTTGGGTCATCTTTGGCGTTCTCGACGGTACATAAAACTAAACACTCTGACGATACAAACCCTTCCTCTTCATCATCTCCGGTTAAAACAACCTTCCGTAACTCCGGGCGCAATTTTGAAAATAAAATATCTTTAGCTCGAAAGAGACGAACTGTGCTTTTTACTTGACTACCGAAAACGTGGGAGACCGTATATTCGCCTGTCTCAGCGGTGATATTGGCTAAACCAACATAGCGCCAGATTTCATCCGGGTCTTGTTTGGCGGGAATCGCCGTTTCGTTGCGTAAGACAACCAACTCGGCTAACTTGGGGGTCGGGTAATTGGATTGACGTAGAGTATCTTCGGCCACCTTACGTGAAGGATGATGAAACGGAACATCGAGTCTGACATCTTGTTTCTGATGATTTAGAAATCGATCAGGGGGACATATAAAAATTTTGGGCGAGAGATGAGTAACGGCCGTTTCACCACCCCTGCGGTAATTTTGCCAGGCATTGACCACATCCGGCAAATCACTTCTCAGCTTATATTGACCATCAGGGTGGCGTTCAGTATCATACAACGGATCACCATTTGGCTTTCTACCGACGTTTTCTACTTCAGCCATAAATATGGGAGGTTGAGTTTCTTGCTCCAACCGTTTGCGGAGTATAAGGATCGACGTTTTCGCGCTGGCATAGGGCATAAACGTGACATCCGGTAAACTGATAACGGCTTCGATGACACAGTTTTGTAAAATGAATGTTCTCGCATCTTTGTTTGAAGCGCCATTCAAGACACTATCTTCGATAATGATCCCCAATCGCCCTGTTGGTTTCAACCAGGTGACACATCGTTCGATAAACAGGATGCCTCGCCGACGAGATGTTTTGCCCCGACCAAGTTGGTAACCGGCAAGCGTTTCAGGATTGGTCAGATCACTGCCAAAGGGTGGATTTGTTAATATAAGATCAAGGCTATTTTGTTCGATTATGGCTTTAAGATCATTTAAGTCAGATAGCGTCCCATCTCTGCTTATATGGTGGATATTTCTGTCACCATCCCCGTGCATTATCAGATTCATCTGAGCAATCCAGGCCATTCGTTTGTCGATTTCTAAGCCTAACAAATGGCCGGACAAATATTCGGTTAACTTTTTATGATTGTCCACATGGTTAGCAATGTGTTTGGCAGCTTCGATGAGAAATCCCCCACTACCGCAGGCAGGATCACACAGAGTTTGCCCTATTTGAGGCTCAATAAACTTGACCATAAATTCGACAACCGGACGTGGGGTAAAAAATTGTTGGTTATCAGACTTTTCAAAGCTATTTTGGATTAATGTTTCATATACCGTACCCTTCACATCTGTTGAGATGTTGCTCAAATTGACATTCTGCAAAATATCAACGACGCGAACGATAGCCCGTTTGTCATCACTAAGCTGTCGGTTGCCGTTTGTAAATATCTCCGGCAACAAGCCTATGGCAGTTTCATAAAGATGTGTAATCCGTTGGTAGGTCTCTTCTTGAGGTTCTCCGGCTGATCGATAGAATTGTGAATGATAGGCAGAAACGGCTTTTATTTGCTTTTCATCATAAAACTTACAGTAGAGCAACTTAGAAATCTCTTCAAATCGTTCCAGTAAGCCCCCCCCTGAGGAGTCACGGAAAGCCTGGCTCATTTGCCGCACCAGTAACCTCAACCCCCTGGTATCCAAAATTGGCTGTTCGGCCAATGGAAATAAAGGTGGTTGCGTTCCGGTGACCGCCGGTGGCACTTGATAAGTGCCATTCGTTTCACGCACTAAGCGGGAGATATCCTCGATTGAGTACAAACGATACCCATTTATTGGATCACGATGGGCCACCAATTTGCCCGATTTATCCCAATTACGCAGCGTTGTTGGGGTTACATCAAGAAGTTTGGCCGCTTCTTTGATGGTCATATACTGAGTTTTTGCTTCCATAAGATGATTTTTACAATGTTTTACAAGGTTTGTTTGACAAGAACATTATAAACTGATGTGATTTTTGGAGCAAATTAGGGGGAAGGTAATTAGCTGAGGGATTTTTGCAACGCCGCCATAAACTGCTCATTCTCCGCCGGGAGGCCGACTGTCACCCGCAGGTGATCCGGCAGATGGTAGGCAGCCAGCGGGCGGACGAGGATACCCTGCTGTTCGAGCCGCTCGGCGACCTGTTGGGCCGGTTGGGGTGGCTGAAAGAGGATGAAATTGGCCTGACTGGGCCAGGTAGGTATTTCTAACCCGTTTAATTTTTCGTGTAGCCAGTCTCTACCCTGTTGCGTGGTCATCACGATGCGTTCTAGATGGGTCTGATCCTCAAGCGCGGCCAATGCTCCGGCGATGGTCAAGCGGCTGAGGTGGTAAGGTTGGCGCGTTTTGGATAGATAGGTGGCAATCTCCGGCGGGGCGATCCCATACCCCAGCCGCAACCCGGCCAGCCCGTACACTTTGGAAAAGCTGTGTAGGATGAGCAGATTTCGTCCCTGCCGCACATACTCAAGCGAGTCAGGAAAATCGGCGGCGGTCACAAACGGATGGTACACTTCGTCGCTGACGATCAGCACGTGGGGCGGTACATTTTCGACCAGGTAGGCCATCTGCGCTGCCGGTAAAATCGTGCCGGTCGGATTGTTGGGATTGCACAGATAAATCAGGCGAGTGCGGGGGGTAATAGCGGCCAAGATAGCCTCGACATCGTAGCGAAACGTTTCCGGCTCCAGATCGACGTAGACAATCTCGGCCCCGGTTCGGCGAGCGTTCATCTCGTACACCATAAACGTCGGGCGGCAGATGATGCACGCGCTGCCCGGTTCCAGAAAGCCGGTGGCGATCATCGCTAACACATCGCAGCTGCCGTTGCCGGTCACCACGTGGGCCGGGGTGATGCCGCGCCCGATGCTTTCGGCC
>CAZWZZ010000227.1:0-8349 GCA_964638395.1 uncultured Caldilineaceae bacterium | reverse complement strand
CGCTGCCAATACTCCTTGAAGACGCTCGGCCCTTTGACCTCGATCTCGCCGGGCACGTCATCCGCCTCGAGGGGCTGGCCCGTTTCATCCACGCGGCGCATTGCCACGCCGGGCAGGGGTTGGCCAACGTGACCGGACCGCCGCTCACCGTGGAGCGGATTGGAGAGGGCCATGCCGATTTCAGTCATCCCGTACCGCTCCAGCAGGGTGTGGCCGCTGATCTCCCGCCACGTTTCCAACACGCTGACCGGCAGGGCCGCCGAGCCGGAGACCATCAGCCGCATTTTACGGCAAGCCGCGGACATCGCCGCTTGACGCTCCGGGGGAGCGGCCTCCCAGACGGCGATGAGGCGGTGATAAATGGTCGGGACGGCCATAAACAGAGTCAGGTCGCTGTTGATGAACCGCCCCCAGACCTCCTCGGCCTCGAATTGCGGCAAAATCTCGCAGATGGCCCCGGCCCACAGGGCACAACTGAGGACGTTGATGAGGCCGTGAACGTGGTGCAGGGGCAGAGTCAGGAGGATGTGGTCATCCGGCTGCCAGCCCCAGGCTTCGATGAGGGTGGTGATCTGGGCCTGAATGTTACGATGGGTGGAGACCACCCCTTTGGGTCGGCCGGTGGTGCCGCTGGTGTAGATAATCATCGCCCGTCGGTCGAGATCAACGGCGGGTAGACCGGTGGGTTCAGTCTCGAACAGGTCATCACTGAGCAGGAAGCGTCGCCCCAGGGCCTCGGCGATGGGCCGTAGTGTCTCGGCAAAATCGGGATGGGCAATCACGATGTCGGCCTGAGAGTCTTCGATGACGTACTGTAATTCGGGCGGCGGATGGGAGACGGCCAACGGCACGGCGATGCCCCCGGCTCGCCACACGCCCCACAGGGTGGCCACGTAGGGGAAGCCGGGGGGGATCAAAAAGGCGACTCGTGTCTCCTGCAAATCATCACTCCCGTCCAAAAGGGTGGTGGCGACTTGATGAGAGGCATCAAGCAGTTGTTGATACGTAAAGCGGCCCTCCGGGGCAATGATGGCTGTTTTTTCGGCAGTCTGCCGGGCCTGTTTGATGAGTTGAATGGTTGAAGCGGTCACAAACTTTCTCCTTAAAGTTATGATGCGTGTTGCAATGCTTCCGTCACAAAACTTTGTTGCCTCTGGGTTGGGGACGTGGTATACTGGGCTGGTGTATGGAACTATAAGCAATGATTGGCCTGAATTTTCGGAGCCTACCATAATCAAACCACATCGTCAAAATTACAGAGGACAGCGTTACAGGTCAGGAAGGATTTATTATGAGTGATGAAAAAGTGATAGTCACCATCAATCGCCGCAACCGGACGATGGTCTTTCCGGTCAATGAACGGGATAAGCTACGGGATATTCTCAAGGAGCGCATCTGGTGGGATCGCCGCAGTAACCGCTGGGCCGGACGCGGCGATGTCGAGGAGCTGAAAGAGATTCTCGAAGAGCATGGCTACCAGGCCAAGCTGGTCGGGCCAAAATAAAAAAACCGGGGGCAAGCCCCGGTTTTTTTTATTGATGCACCAATGTTTACTCGACCGTTTCTTCTTCCTCTTCGTCCGTGTCGGCAGCGGTGACCACTTCCGGCTCCGGCCCAGCTTCAATCGGGGCCTCTTCGTCGAGCGCTTCCACCTCTTCAAGTTTACGCGGGGCCTCCACTTTAGCCACCATCGACTCAGGTTCGGAGAGGATGGTGACGGTATCGGGCAGGTGCAAATCCATCACGCTGATGGTGTCGTTGATTTCGGTCAAATCATCGACACTGACCTCAATCGAGGAGATCAGATCGCCGGGCAGACATTCGATCTCGATTTCGTCGAGACCCTGGGTCAAAACCCCTCCCTCAGTCATAACCGCCGGGGCTTCACCGATCAGAATAATCGGCACCTGGGCTACAACTGTTTCGTCCATCTTGACGGCATAGAAATCGACGTGCAGGTAATCTCGGCGGATGACATCCCGCTGAACGTCGCGGGCCAGAGTCATATAAGGTTTTTTCCCTTCGACTTCCAGGGAAATCAACTGGTGAGTTCCGGCCTCATCCAAAACTTTGCCCAACGTTTTGGCCTCGATTTGAATGGCTACAGTTTCGAGATCCCGGCCATATAAAACGGCCGGCACAAGCCCCTCTGCCCGGAGATGTTTGGCCTGTTTCCTCTTTTTCTGACGGGGTGCTGCTTTTAGGTTAATACTATCCATAGCTGACTAACTCCTGATAATAGCGGTGGTTAATATCTACAAACAAAGAAAAATCGCCTCACGCTATACGCACGCGGCGACTCCCGGAGCTGCTGATTGAGTCATTGTATTAAAGAAGAGGGTTTTCGTCAAATTGGAGCGGGCCTATTCAACGTTCTCGGCGGCATAGTCCGCCGCCGTAATAAACTCACCCCGGCTAATCTGCCGGTCAATCAGATTACGCCGTTTGTCAAATGTCAGGGTGACCTCGATCCGCTCGAAGCAGAGTTGGTTGCCCACCAACGTCTTGCGGGCGATGTAGCTGCCGTCATCCGTCTCGCTCAAGCCGTGGCGCGGGTCGAGGCGGGTCTTAATCACCTCGCCACACCGCCGGCAACGAACATAAATCCAATACCCTTCTGCCGACACCGGGCCGCCGCTAAACATAGACTTGACCATATCCCAAAACCCCATCACCATCCCCTATGACATTTCCGTGTCAGCCTCTTTCCCCAACACCCTTTGTAAAAGCGGCTCCATCTTTTCCTCGACACCAAATTGGCGCTCCATAACGCCATACAGTTGTCCCCCCCGCCCCTTGACGTCGGGGATGAGCCAGACCTGCGCCGGCGGCAAGAGAAAGGCCAGCACGCCGCCCCCCCCGATGATGAACAGCGCCAAAACGTAGAGAGGCAGGGCCGGGTCTCGCCCGGCGATGGCCTGAAGTTCATAACTGCGGGACAGGGACAAAAATAAGTTTTGCACTTTGGTCGTCTCTGCGACTGAAACCTGCAAATCCTCGACCTGCTCCCCCGCCTCGCCCCGAAGAACCTGGACCTCATACCGCTCGGCGGTGGGGCCGGCTGCAATTTGAAAGGCCAGGGGTGGATCGGCGATTGAAAAATAGATGGGACTGGCAGACCGATCCAGGGGCAACGACAACTGCTCCGCCGCCGACACTTCCGCCTGGGGCGCGGCCAGTTGGAGCGGCTGACCGGTGGCGTCCCGTACCTCAATCGTCAGCAGTGGTTGCAGATCGGTGGGGAAAATGAGCGCCCCGTTGAGCAGCGCCGGCCAGTACCGTCGCCAGGTCAGGCTTCGGGCATCGGCGTCGGCGGCGAGAGGCGTATAGGTCAGGTTGAGCCGGCCCTCTTCGACACTGTCCAACATCAAACGGCCTGCCAGCAAGCCGCTGGCCGTGGTTTCTAACGAAGACAGTTCCAGACGATCTCGCTCCAGCCAAAAGTAGCTAATCAAAAAAGCCAGGATCATAACCAAAATACCGCTATAAAAAATAACAATCCCCAGCCAACTCCAGCGGCGATGGGTAGCCCCGACCAGCCGCTCATCATCCGCTGTTTCGTGAATGACGAACCCTTGACCGGCCAGAACTTGCTGCCGTTCCGCCAGAAATTCGTCCGGGGCATCCGAGAGGCGTATCGACTGCTCGATCCGCCTGGTCAGGGGATGTTGCCACTCAAGCGGCGGCAGCGACAGCCGCGCTCGTTGCCAGGAGGGTCGCGCATAATCGGCCAGGGCCAGGGCGCTGTGGAGCAGCAGCAGCCCGACCGGCAGCCAGAACCAAATCGATTGCCGGATGTGGGCCAGGCCCAGATCGAATAATAGGCTACCTATCGGTTGCAACCAACCCGGCAACCGGGCCAGCCACGCCGTTTCCGCTGCCAGACCGGACAGTTGCTCGAACTGTTGGGGGATCAGCAGACTCAGGAGCCAGATAACCAAGAGCCAGATGAGCAAAAGCGTCAGGACTCTAAAAGAGCGGAGCGTATACCACACCAGCGCGGCGGCTTGGGGAAACCGCGCCGCAGAGTTCATTGAGGATTGATTCGCTGTATCCATTGTATTCATGGGGGGGGACTTGGTGATGATGGGTTAGAATAAAAAGAGCCACCCATCGGATTCGAACCGATGACCTGCTCATTACGAATGAGCTGCTCTACCAGCTGAGCTAGGGTGGCACAAATTAGGCTTGTGTGGCGGTTAGAAAAACCGTTTTTGATGTTAACGTCATAGTTGCCGAGCAACTTTTAACAAAATCAATTATATCCGGGGCAGGGCTAACTGTCAAATAAAATTTTTCGACCTGAGCCAACGAACAGGCGGGGAGGTCATCTCCTTCTCAAGTTAGCGCCCGGCAATCAACATTGGCGACGCTGAGATGGCTCCTTGGGGAGATGCGGAGATTGGGCGATGAGGAGATTGGGGGATTGAGTCGTTTTTAGCCCCTATCGCTCATCTTTGGTAGCCCATTTTGCTATCTTTTTTCTCTGGATTACAATATTGACTATGGCGAAAGATATTGTAATACGTAAATTCTCATCCTACGGGCCGGTTGATACTGCGCTCCATTATTACGCCCCCCGCCGGGGCCTCATCGAGCAAGCGTTGGGCCATCTGTTGGGGGATGATCCTGATCGGGGCGGGCATTACCTGACCGTATGGGGGCCGCGACAAACCGGGAAAACCTGGTTGATCCATCAGGCGTTGTTTCGCTTGCGAGACGAGGCCCAATACCAAACTTTTGCAGTGCTAAAGCTGAGTTTAGAACATCTGAAACTGGAGCAAGATGTCGATATGGTGATTCAGATCATCGCTCAGGAAATTGTCGACGCTTTAGGGCTGGAAAATGTAACCATCCATCGCTTAAACCAGTTCCACCAGCTCTTCAAAAGGGAGGTCCTCAAAAAACCCCTGATTTTGATGTTGGATGAGTTTGATGCCTTGCCTGAACAGGTTATTAGTGGCCTGGTTGGTGTTTTTAGAAATATTTACATCAGCCGCCAAAGCGCCCCAGACAAACCAACCGCCGAGAAAGATTATCTACTGCACGGCGTCGCCTTGATTGGGGTGCGGGCGGTGTTGGGGGTGGAAAATGTGAGCGGTTCCCCCTTCAACGTGCAGCGCAGTCTCCACATCCCCAACCTGACCTTTGCGGAAGTCGAGGGGATGTTCAAATGGTACGAGCAGGAGCGCGGGCAAGCCGTAGCTCCGGAGGTCATCGAGCGGCTTTTTTATGAAACGCAGGGACAACCCGGCTTGATTGGTTGGTTTGGTGAGTTGTTGACCGAAACCTACAATCAAGAGCCGGAGCAGCCGTTGACGCTGGTCGATTTCGAGAAAGTTTACGGGGCCGCGATCAAACTTCTACCCAATAACAATATCTTGAATATCATTAGCAAAGCCCGACAAGAGCCGTATAAACAGTTCGTGTTGGAGATGTTCCGTACAGAGGAGAAAGTTCTCTTTGAATACGATAATCCAGAGATCAACTATTTATATCTGAATGGGGTGATCGATCAGGAAAAAGTTTCGACAGACGAATATTATATAAAATTCGCCTGTCCCTTTGTGCAAAAGCGGCTGTTCAACTATTTCTCTACTGAGCTGTTCCGGCAGATGGGCCGCCTGTATGATCCTTTTACCGATTTGAGCGATACTATCACCGAGACCGATTTGACTATCAAGACGCTCCTGGGCCGGTATGAGCAATATTTACAAACCAATCGAGCCTGGCTGTTGAAGGATGCCCCCCGCCGGGCCGATTTGCGGGTGTATGAAGCGGTCTTTCATTTCAATTTGTATATGTATCTCTCCGAATTTCTCAGGGGACGGGGCGGGCAGGTTTTTCCGGAATTTCCAACCGGCAACGGCCAGGTCGATCTGATTATCCGCTACAGCGACCGGGTGTATGCCCTGGAACTGAAAAGTTTCACCGATGATTTTCGCTATCGCCAGGCCCTCAAACAGGCCGCCCGGTATGGCCACCGCCTCGGCCTGAGCGAGATCGACCTGGTTCTGTTCGTGGACGCCGTAGACGCGGCCAACCGCCAGAAGTATGAAGCGGTCTATACCGACCCGGAGACCGGGCTGACCGTCATCCCCACCTTTGTGGAGACGGGGAATTGAGAAAAACCGGACGCTCTGCGTCCAGCAGTGGGGATGTCGCCTGCTTCACCTGACCGTTTCGGTGAGCCTGGGTGGCTTGGGTGAAGTGTTGAGTGAGGGCGGGGGCCATAGGGGTTATTTAAGCGGCACAGCGATACGAAGCAGTTAATTTTTGAAGAGAGGCGCGTTCAGCCCGCGCTTCAGCCTCGGTTTCGTAGGTGGTCATCAACTCGATAAATTCTTCGGGGGTGGTGCAGGTCATCAACCGTTGTTTGACTTTGGAAATGTGGGCCAGACCACGCACATATTTGACGATGTGCTTCCGAAAAAGGACCAGGCCCCGCTCCTGGCCGTAGAAATCGAGCATTAAATCGAGGTGGCGGTAGATGAGGGCCGACTTTTCGGCCAGCGTCACCTGGTGGGTATCTTTGCGTTGGAAAATCCAGGGGTTGCCGATGGCGGCCCGGGCGATCATCACCGCGTCGCAGCCGGTCTGCTGCTTCATATGCTCGATGTCGGCCACGCTCTTGACATCGCCGTTGCCGATGACCGGGATGCTGACGGCCTGTTTGATTTCGGCGATAGGCGCCCAGCGGGCCTGACCTTTGTAAGCCTGGGCTTTGGTCCGCCCGTGGATGGCGATCAGGGCCGCGCCGTTATCTTCCATCACGCTGGCTACGTCCAGATAGTTGAGGGAGTCTTCATCCCAGCCCAGCCGGATTTTGCCGGTAACGGGAATGGACAGCGCGTTGGTCAACCGCTTGAAGATGCGGCCAATCTTGGCCGGCTCCCGGAGGAGGGCCGCCCCGGAGCCACGCCCGGAGACTTTACGCACCGAGCAGCCCATGTTGATGTCGATGATGTCCGGCCCCAACGGCTCGATGCGCCGGGCGGCCTCTTCGAGCGTCCGCTCATCGTGGCCGAAAATCTGAAAGACCATCGGGCTTTCGCTGCGGTCGAAGGCCAGCATCTCCCAGGTTCGTTCATTGCCATGTAAAATGCCATCCGAGGAGACGAACTCGGTGTAGCTCATAGCCGAGCCATACTCGCGGCAGATGAGCCGGTACGGTTTATCAGAAAAACCGGCCATCGGGGAAAGGATGACATCGCCATAGACAGGAATGTGGCCGACGGTGAATGTTGGTTGGGGCGCTGTGTCGTTGACCATACTTCTTTACAGGCTATCCGCCGTGCGGCATCGTCGCCCCGTCAAAATCGGTGTCCAGGGTAATCGTCTCGTTCATATTAGCCCGGCTCAAATCGGCCAGGCTCACGTCGGCGTAGGATAGATCGGCCTGGCTCAAATCCGCCTCGACCAGATTGGCCCGGCTGAGGTTGGCGTGTTGCAGATTGGCCTGAAACAGATTGGCCCGCTGGAGAATGGCCTCGCAGGCGAAGACGTTCGTCAAATCGGCCTGGCGTAGATCGACCTGAAAGAGGTTGGCTTCGCCAATGTTAGCATCGACCAGAATGGCCTCGCTGAGATTGGTGCGGGTCAGATTGGTTTCGCTCAAAATAGCCCCGGTCAGATTGACCCGGCGTAAATCGGTCTGATAAACGATAGCCTCGGTCAGATTGGCCCCGCTCAAATCGGCCCCTTCCAGGTTGACCTGGCTCAAATCGGCCTCGATCAGGTTAGCCCCGCTCAGATTGGCCCCGCGCATGTTCGCCTTTTTCAGGTTGGCCACGCCGAGGGTGGCCTGGCTGAGGTTGGCCCCTTCCAGATTGGCTTCGGTCAAGTTGGCCCCTTCCAGGTTAGAGCCGCTCAAATCGGCCCCGGTCAGATTGACGCAGTTCAAATCCTGGCCCGATAAATCAATCTCCCGCAACGACTCTTGCCCCCCTTCCGCATGCCAATTTTTGGCCAGGTCGTAATGCTCCCGACGCACCACCGGCGGTTCTTCCGGGGCTTCCGGGATGGCCTCCTCGGACGCAGGCGGTTCGACCGGCAGCGACTCGGACACGCCCAAGATATTGGCCACGGACACAGGAGCGGGGGCAGGCGCGGACGCAGCTTGCGGGGCCGTCCCCATATCCAGGCCGAAACCGCTGACGCTGCCCAGATCAATGGGGCGACTGCCGGCCATGCCTTCCAAATAAAAGCGGGCAATTTCGGCCCCTAACGCCTGGACCCCTTCGGACAGGGACAGGTGCGGGTTCCCCGCCCCTTCAATATTAACGGTGGCCCACTGTCTGCCCTCAGCCACGTAGAGTTGAATGGTAATCGTTGAGTTTATCATAATTT
>CAZWZZ010000226.1:0-8354 GCA_964638395.1 uncultured Caldilineaceae bacterium | reverse complement strand
TTGCCTGACCGGGGATGGCCAACCCCCGCACCGGATAGAGCCACTCCTCCCGCAGATTCAGCGCCGCCCGTGAGGTGACCAGCAGGGTGACATCCGGCGCTTGGTCGAGGATGTCGGTCAGTAGCTGCGAACCGTTGGCCGGGAGCAACTGCTCAAAATTATCCAACAGCAGCAGCGCCTCCCGCTCGGCCAGGGCGGTCAGCAGTTGGGTGCGCGGCGTCTCCTGTCCGTGGAGGGAGAGGCCCAACGCCTCCATTATCGCCGTAATCAGATGCTCTACTGTGTCGATGGATTGGAGGGGCACAAAATAGACGCCGTGGCGGTAATCTTCGGTTAACGAGGTCGCCACTGCCAGCGCCAGCCGGGTTTTGCCGATGCCGCCCGGCCCAACGAGCGAGAGAAGCCGACAATCCGGCTCGGCCAGCAGCGTGGCGATATTAGCCTTCTCTTTGTCCCGGCCAATGAAAGGCGTTGAGGGCTGGGGTAAGGTGGGTGTTGCTTTTGAGGTGGGCGTTGCTTTTAAGGTTTGGTGGGGCGTGGTTAACATCTGCTTCGGTTTAGCCTCCTTCTTTTCAGCATCCCATCGAGCAGGTCACTTCTATGGTGCTACGCGACTCTTGCCGTAAATAAAACCGCAATCACCTTTACTCTCACTGTATCGGGAGCGGCCCGACTGGGCTACACTAACCTCAGTGATTTCCGGTAAACAAAGGGATTATCTTTAGCCTGGGTGGATAGCTCACATGGGTGAGGCTGGAGAAATAATCAAGCATACCCATTAGCGGCCTGCGCCCTGGCCGCCGCAAAGCCGGGCAGCGCCCGCTCGATCATCGCGTCGTTGGCCGTCAGCGAGATACGGAAATAGCCAGGTAGCTCGACCACCGTGCCGGGCAGGCAGAAAATATCCTGGTCGGCCAGTCTCTCGATAAAAGCCAGATCATCCTCAAGCGGCGATTTGACCAACAGATAAAAGGTTCCTTCCCGGAGGTGTAGCTCATAGCTATCACCTTTCAAATCAAAGTGTGGTTACTGGCCCACGTTCCTGAGAATCAAGGGTAAATAATTTTGCCAGTTGAGTTCAACATCAACACACCAGTCAAAAGTGTCGCCATCCGCCGGGGTCGTGGCCAGGCCGCAGGCTGTAGCCGTACCGGCCACCAGCGGGGTCACGGTCTCGGTGCTGGCCAGAACGTGCCAGTTTTGTTCGATACCCGTACAGGTTTGGGTAAACGCCGCCGAGGCGACCACCCCGGTGGTTTGGGTCAGCGTCACCGTAACCGATACGTCCTGGTCCTGGGTGCAGCCCCCGTGACCGCTGACCTGGACGCTCTGTCCGGAGTCGTTCAGCGGCAGTGGGCCGTCAAAGCCGAAAGGAATTGAAATGAGCCGGGTATTTCTGAGACGGGGGTTGTTCATCTCGCCGGATGGCTCCTCAGCCGTTGTGAGGTGTGAAACAGTCTGGCCTGGCGAGAGCGCCTCCGTCGAGTCGCTGTTTTCTCCTGAACTACTTGAGGCTCGGACAACCGCTGTGTTCGTTAAAGTGATAAACGTAAAGCCCAATAGCAGGGTAGCCATCAGAAAAATGGTGAAAATGGTAAAAATCCGTCGCATGGTGGACCTCCAAAAAGTTGCAATCTCTCCCCGTCGTAAAATTACGACGGATTAAGGACAGATCGTTGATTAAAATGTTGCACAAAACCGTCTCTGTTTCCTCTACCGCAGCCCCTCAAACAAATCGGCCTCCACCTGTCGTCCGCCGTTGACCAGGCTCAACGCCCGGTAGAAGGATTGGGTAGACCACAGAGTACGTTGCACACCCTGCGGCAGATGGCCCAGCGCCTCGTAGCCGGGTAGTTGGGAGCGATGGCAGGTGATGGCCTGCCACACCTGCTGCCAGTAAGCCCCGGTGTCGATACGGGTGGTGATGGCCCACGGCTCCCAGCCGGGCGCTCGCCGCTCCTGACCATCAATCGTCATGGCCAACTCCCCAAAAGCGGCCTCGTAGGTCTCCAAATTCTCAAGGGTTTCCACAAAGTAGTACAGTTTGCTGACCCGCTGGGTCAGCACCCCATCCCCATAGGTCGGGTCGGCGGCAGCGACGACGGCGGCGGTGGTCAATTGGCAGATGGCGATATGGTCGGGGTGGCCGTAGGAGCCGTAGGGGTCGAAGGTGACCACCACCTGGGGCCGCACCCGCCGCAGATGGGCAACGATTTTGCCGATGGCCTCATCCGGGTCAGCCTGATCCAGGCAGCCATCCCGATAATCCAAAAAGTTGACTTCCCGCAGACCGAGGAGCTCGGCCGCGGCCCCCAATTCCTCCTCCCGCTGCCGGGCCAACTGCGCCGGGCCGGGGTACTCCTCCTTTGGCCCAAACCAACCCTGTTCACCACGGGTGGCCGTGACCAGGGAGGTCTCTACCCCTTCGTCAGCATATTTGGCTAAAATACCGCCCAGCCCCAACGACTCATCATCGGGATGGGCCAGGACAGCCATTAGTTTAAGTGGTTCGTTCATTTCTTTACCCTCCTTCGGGCTGGATATTCTGGTTCAGCCGGAACAGATTATCCGGGTCATATTTTTTCTTCAGCGCAACCAGCCGGTCATACTTGTTGCCAAACGTCGTCCGCATCGTTTTGTCCCCCTCTTCCAAAAAGCCGGGGAAGTTGAGATACTCCGCCCCGCCGGAGAACTGCTCCATATCAGCCACAGCCTGCCGGGTCCAGGTGATGTGGGCCTCGTCGTTGTCCGGCTCGACCCAGTTGGCTTCGATGCCCAGCAGATACGGGGCCTGGCGACCGCCGAAGGCGCTCTCCGCATCACCGACGCGGGCGATTGCCCCGCCCATATGCCAGACATCCACGGTGGAGAGGGAACCCGGTCGTTTCTGGTTGATGTCGATGATGGCCTCGATGACCCCATCATCCAGACTATCCAGGAAAAGGGATTTCCAGTAGTAGCGCATACCGTCCGGGTAATCCTCGTCCAGGATGGTCTGCACCTCATCGGCGTAAGCCATCGGCCCGCTGAAATCGAGCATCGGCTCGTCAAACGCTCGCAGGGGCTGCATCACCCGTTGGCCTGCCTCAACAGAACCGGCGTAGCAGGCCCCAAACAGGACGTAAGGCTCGCCGTGGATTACTTCGGGAAAGTCCTCCTCCGGCGGCACGTCGCCGCAGATGGCGAAGGAGCTGACTTCGTCCGGGGCGGTGGCGCAGTAATCCCGATAGAAGCGCAAGGCTGCCCGCATCTTGCTGCCGTGGTAGAGGGTGAAGACAAACATCACCTCCGGGCCAACCGGGTGGGCCTGGAAATTGAAGGTGGTGACGATGCCAAAGTTGCCGCCGCCCCCTTTCAAACCCCACAAGAGATCGGCGTTTTCAGTGGGGGAGGCAACGATATGTTTACCGTCGGCGGTAACGACCTCGGCCGACACCAGATTGTCACAGCTTAAGCCATATTTCCGGCGGAGCCAGCCAATGCCGCCGCCCAGGGTCAGCCCGGCGATGCCGGTTTTAGAGACGACGCCCATCGGCACGGCTAAACCGTGTTCTTGGGTGGCCTGATCCAGGTCGGCAATGGTCGTCCCGCCCCCGGCTTTGACCAGCCGCGTGGTCGGGTTGACCTCGACCTGGTTCATGGGCGACAGGTCGATGACCAGGCCGCCGTCACACATGGCGTGACCGGCCACGTTGTGACCGCCGCCATGCACCGCGACCAACAGGTTATGGCTGCGGGCAAAGTTGACCGCCTCGACCACATCGCTGACGGTAGTACAGCGGGCGATGAGGGCCGGTCGTTTGTCAATCATCCCATTCCAGATGCTGCGGCTTTCATTGTAACGGCTATCGTCAGGGCTGATTAACTCGTTGGCGAGTTGACCCTCAAATTCTTGAATAATATCTTCATTCAGAACGGCATAGCTGTTCGTGGTTGTTTTAACGTTTAGGTTTAACATTTCAGACTTCCTCCTTTTGTCTGATTTCGCTACCCAACTTTCTAACTAACGGGCGACGAAATTTACAACTTTACTGAAATTAGTTTAAAATTAAACATTTGCGGCAATGCCCATCATATGGCGTAGGGGTGAGGCAACTCGGAACGGAGGTTGTTTTCCAAAAACATCGCCACACCGAGTTGCCTCACCCCTACCAACCGCCCCTTTGCAAAA
Source organism: uncultured Caldilineaceae bacterium (assembly GCA_964638395.1). Taxonomy (GTDB): domain Bacteria; phylum Chloroflexota; class Anaerolineae; order 4572-78; family J111; genus CAZWZZ01. The sequence continues at coordinate 4,183 of CAZWZZ010000226.1, read as the reverse complement.
GTTTAAGTCTCATTCTCTTTTTGATATTGTAACTCGCTTCTCATGGTATCAGCCAGCCGTCACGTTGTCATCAGACAAAAGTTAAATCAGGGGGATTAGATCGGGGATTAGAGGATAGCTAATGCTTGCGCCTTAGCCACCGCCTCAGTCCGGTTGCTGACCTGGAGCTTGCCGTAGATGTTGCTGGCGTGGGCCTTGACCGTGCCCTCGACGATGAACAGCGCCTCGGCGATTTCCTGGTTGGTGTGGCCCTCGGCGATGAGGTGCAAAACCTCCGCCTCGCGGGGAGTCAGCGGCTCGATGAGGGCTTGCTCCGATTGAGGAAACTGGTCGGAGACAGCGCCTTCTATGGTCACCGGCGGCTCCTGGGGGGCGGCTAACTCGGCCTGCACCGTAGTGGCCATCGTTTCCAGGGCGGCGGCCTGCCCGTGTCGAAGGGCGGTGGCGAAGGCGTCCGGGGCCAGGGCGGCCTCATAGGTGGTCAGGTGTTGTTGGGCCGTAGCTTGGGTGGCCGGGTCACTGGCCGGATGGTGCCGGACCAGGGCCAACACAGCCACCCCCCGCGCTTCGGCCCCGCTTTGCCACAATAGTTGGCCAACGCCGGTCAAAATCGACAGGATGAGCGGCACAAAGTCGATCTCTCTGGCCCGGTGGAGAGCCTGGTGAAAATGGCGGCGAGCCGTTCGATAATCACCGGCGGCACAGGCCGTGTGCCCCAGACCGGCCCACGCCGTAGCGATGCCCCCCTGGTCGTTGATAGCTTCATAAACAGTTAGGCTTTGCCGATAGAGCGGCTCGGCGGCGGCTACATCCTCCTGAGCCAGAGCGATCTCGCCCAGATAGGTCAGAGCCACGGCCATCCCCTCCGGGTCGTCAAATTCCCGGCGGATGGCGTAGCTTGTCGCGTAATGCCCCTGGGCTACGTCATAATCGCCCAGCGCCTGGGCCACGTGACCCAACTCGTTATGGCAATAGGCCATAAACCAGCGATCCTGGGTTTGCTCAGACAGGGCGTAGGCTTGCCGGGCATACCGTCCGGCGGCCTCAACCTGACCCTGCCCCAGAGCGGCCCGGGCCAGCAGATAGTAGGCAAATTGTTGGTTCCGGAGATGGTTGTGACGTTCGCTGACCTGGCGCACCTTCTCCCCCAGCCGGGCGGCCTCGGCATAATCGCCGTGGATCGAGGCAATGATACCCAACGGCAGCAGGGGGTCCGTGCCGTGTCCGGGCACGGGCGGACGGTCGAGGCGCTCATAGATGGCCCGGCAGCGGGTCAGCACCGTTTCGGCCTGCTCTAACCAGCCCAGGCGAATATAAAACCAGGCCCGGTCCACCAGAATCAAGACCAGCGTCGTCTCGATGAAGCCGGTGGGGGGCAGGCTCTCCAGGCTGCGGGTGGCCGCTTCAAAGGCTCGCGCCCCCTCTAAATAGCGGCCTTGAAATTGATAGAAGAGGGATAGCGTCTGGGCCGCTTTGTGGATTGGCTCGACCTCGCTCCGGGCCACGGCCCATTGCCAGGCCGCCCGAATATTATCCAAGGCCGGTTCGATTTCGGCAGCGGCCTCTTGTTGGCGTCCGCCCAACACATCATCGAGCCGCCGGTGGAGAAAACCGGCGTAACAGAGGCCGTGGCGTTCATGAGTCAGGCTGACGGCGGTGGGCGTCTCTTGGAGCCGCTCGGCAGCATAGTGGCGCAGGAGGGCGTGCATATGGTAATGGCCGTCCGGCTCCCAGCGCAACAGGGATTTATCGACCAGGGCGGACAGCAGCGGCAGCGTGGCCCCGGCCACCCGGGCGGCAGCCGAGCGGCGAAAAGCGGCTTGAAAGACCGATAGCCGTTTGAAGACGGCCCGTTCGGTGTCGGTCAGGAGGTCCCAGGAGTGGTCAAAGACGGCCTGCATCGTGCGGTGGCGCTCCGGCACATCCCGCAACCGGGTGGCCAGGAAGGCCAGATTTTGCTCGATCCGGGCGGCAATCTCCGCGCAGCGCAGCGTCTTGGTCCAGGAGGCGGCCAACTCCAGGGCCAACGGAATGCCTTCCACCAGGCGGCAGATGTGAACCACCCCGGCCCGTGCCTCGGCCAGGGAAAAGTCGGGCCGGTTCTGGCGGGCACGCTCCACAAATAAGCGAACGGCGGCGTAATCTTCTATATCAACGGCATCATCAACGGCATCATCAATGGCGTCATCAACAGCATCGCCGGGCGGGTCCCGTTTGGGAAAGGCCAGGCCCCGCACCGGAAAGAGCCACTCCCCCCGGAGCTTGAGCGCCTCGCGGGAGGTGACCAGCAGGGTGACGGCCGGGGCGCTATTGAGGATGGCGGTTAGCAGATCGAGGCTTTGAGCGCCGGCCTCGGCGCTCTCCGCCGCAGAGGGGGCCAACAACTGCTCGAAGTTGTCCAGCAGCAGCAAGACTTCCTTATCCCGGAGATAGGTTAGCACCTGGGTTTCGGGCGAGGTTTGGCCGGAGAGGGAGAGACCGACGGCCTCGGCGATGGCCGGGGCCAAAAGATCGGGGGTTTGGAGCGGCTGGAGGGACACAAAGTAGAGGCCCTGGCTAAATTCAGGGGCCACTTCCGGGACCACCCGCAGGGCCAGGCGGGTCTTGCCGACGCCGCCGCTGCCGGTCAGCGTCAACAGGCGACAGGCCGGCTCGACCAGCAGCTCGCCGATGCGGGCTACTTCTGCCGCCCGGCCGATGAAGGTGGTCGGCGGTGCGGCGAAATTATGCAGTTGCGACTGGGCCGTCATTGGAGACAGGGTCATTTCTTTAAGTTTACCCTATCTCCCGCCTCAAGCCTAGACTGACTTGGGCGATTTTTTAGCCGTCGGGGGGGTGATTTTTTATTATTCGAGGGGGTGATATTTCATCGGACGGATCGTCCGCCTGGGCGAGGGCAGGCAGGGCCTCTCGCAAAAATCGAACATTTGCGAGCAGCAGCTCAAGCCAACCGTTCATGATTTCGGCGTTGCCGGTATCCACCCAATTCGTGAACAACCCGGCATAGTCGCCCAGATCACGCCGGTCAAATTGGGGATGGACCTCGATCATAAAGGACAATTTCTCCGGGGGCAGCGTCGCCAGGGCGGTGGAGACGATCCGGGCCAGGCCGGCCCGACCAAACAGCAGGGGCACGCTCCGGGCCGACTTGTACGGGAAGGGGATATGAATTTCCTGGGTAAAACTGAGATGATCCGACACGCCAAAGGGGCTTAAGGTGGATAAGGGCTGTCCGTCATGCAGATGGAAGTGGAGCGGTTTGCCGAGCCGGCCGATGGCCCGAATAACCCGGAGGAGCGTCGGGGTGGCCGAGGCGCAGGCGGTGATGACCGCCTCGATCTTCGCCGGCAGGTCGGGATGATCCGGGTAGAGGTGACAGACATCCTGGCCCGGATATATTTCGGCATACGTCTGCCGGGCGATCTTCAAGCCCAGATGACTGATGTCCAGACAGGCGCTAACCCGCTCACAATCCCGCGCCCGCTCGAAAAAGGAGACGAAGCCGGGAATATCCAGCCCCACGGCATACTCGATGAACAGGTGAGGGCTGCGGTCGATGGCCAGGAGCCGCTCATTCAAGCGGCGCACGGCGTCGAGGTAGGCATCAGGCCGGGTGACCATCTCCGGCTGGTCGTGGATAATCAGCCCGTAGGCATCCGTCCGCGAGCGGGCGGCGAAGGCGGCGATGCGCTCGGCCCCGCGCCCGCCATCCAAGAGGCGGATGTCGCGGGGAAGGTGCATCGTATAGCGGGGTTCGGTCAGGGGTCGGAACTCCAGGGTCTCCTGTAAATTCCGGGGCGTGGTCGGGTAAAATTCAGCCCCGACCCCGGCAGCGGTAAAGCGGCGCTGGGCCAGCTCAAGCAGGTGATGGTCGCCGGGGATGCGGGGTTCGAACATAGCTAAGATTAAGGGTGTTGGCATTGTTTCTCCGGGAGTGACGCAGACCCCCCTCAATCCCCCCGAATCGGGGGGACGCTGGCTCCTCCTAAATCACCCCCTGAATCGTCTCCAACAGCGATTTGATCCCCCCGCCCTTGCTGAGGTGGGCCACTGCCCCGGCCTCGATCATCTTTTCCCTGTGAACCGGATCGTCGTGCAGCGACAGGCCGATGACGGCGATGTGGGGATAATTCTCTTTGATGTGGCGGGTGGCCTCGATGCCGTTCATGCGGGGCATTTCGAT
>CAZWZZ010000225.1:0-8402 GCA_964638395.1 uncultured Caldilineaceae bacterium | reverse complement strand
TACAAAGCAGGCTGGCAGAAATTATGAAAGCTGGCAGAATTTTAATTGTTGAAAATGATCCGTTGTGGCAGGAGCTTTTGCAAGATCCACTCCAGCATGACTATGATTTGACGGTGGTCTCCAACAAAGCCGAGGCCGAAGCGGTCCTTGAAACGGCGAAGGCTACGAACCACCCCTTCCAGGTGGTCACGGTCGATATTGGTCTAACGGCCAACGCTTCATCCCTGGATGGTGAGGAAATCTTGGCTGTGATTAACCAATACCACCGCTATACCAAATGTATCGTGGTCAGCGGCCACGACCAGGTGGGGACGACCAGGCTGCGTAACTACTTCAAGCAGTTTGACGTGTTCGATTATATGGCCAAGGCCAACTTCGATCTGGAACGGTTCAGGCAAATCATTGATGCGGCGTTTGATTTTCACGGCTATCGACTGATCGAGGAGTTAGGTCGGGGCGGTATGGGCATCGTCTATCGGGCCGCCGATCCTCGCCACGACAACCGCCCGGTAGCCCTCAAGGTTCTCCACAATAATACCAGCCTCTCCCCGGAACTGCTTGATCGCCGGCTGGCCCGCTTTCGGCAGGAGGTGGAGGCCATTCGGCGGCTGGTACATCCGAATATCGTCGCCGTCTACGATTACGTCATCACCGAAGCCCCCAGCGGCCAGGCTTTTTTTGTGATGGAATACCTGGCCGGGATAACTCTGGAGAAAAAGTTAGCCCGCCAGGCCACGTTACCGCCGGAGGAGGCCCGGTCGATTACCTCCCAACTGTGCCACGCCCTGGCCTATGCCCACGGGCAGGGTATCATCCATCGTGACATCAAACCCTCGAATATCATCCTGCTCGAGGATGGACAAATCAAAATCACCGATTTTGGGATTGCCAAGATTCTCAACACGGAGGCCAACCTGACCCACACCGAAGAGGTGGTGGGCACGCTCGACTATATGCCGCCCGAACAGATTTTTCGGGCCAAGGAGGTCGATCCACGGGTGGATGTCTACGCCACCGGGGCTATGCTCTACGAAATGTTATCCAGCCAAAAGCCTTATGCCGACCCGCTGGACAAACTGCACAGCGACCCCACGCCGCTGCCCCACTGTGGCTCGCCGCTGACCGATCATCTGGCCGAGGTGGCCATGACGGCCCTGGCCCGCAGCGCCGACGAGCGGTATCAGAGCGCCGAAGCAATGGCGGCGGCGTTATCCGGCTCGTTCGATTGATTGACTGCGGACGACGCCGAGGGGAGCGAGAAAAAGAACGTACTGCCTTGGTCATAAACGCTTTCCACCCAGATCGAGCCGCCATATTTTTCGATGACCGACTTGCAGATGGCCAATCCCAGGCCCATTCCCTGCTGATCCGCCTGTTCTTTTGAGCGCACCTGGAAGAATTTGTCGAAAATGAAAGGCAGATCGACGTGGGGAATGCCCTGACCGTTATCCTCGATCTTCACCAGAACCTGCTCCGCTTCGATTTGAATAATGGTCGAGATACGCCCATCCGGAGGCGTATAATTGATGGCATTATCCAGCAGATGACCGATCACCTGCCGCAAGCGCAGCGGCGAGCCAACAATAAAGGCGGGCTGCGCCGGGGCGTGATAGATCAACTGTTGTCGTTTTTGACGGGCTTGATTTTGAAACTCGGCCACCACCTCGGCTGTGATCTGGCTTAAATCGAAGACGGTCAGGTTCAAATCGGTCCCATTTTCGACGGTACTCAGATCAAGCAGATGGTTGATGAGCTGGATCGACTTATCCAGGCCGGTGATGACCCGGTCGAAAAACATCTCTTGCTTCTCGCTCAAGCCCCCGGCGGTCTGGAGCATTTCGGCATATTCGCGAGTCGAAACAAGGGGCGTTTGCATTTTGTCGGCGGCGGCGGTGATGAAGTCAGATTTAATCTGGTTGAGCGTCTTGAAATGGGTGATGTCTTGCATCACCAAACCCCGCCCGACGCCAGGCACCGGCAACAGCGTGGCCGAAAAAATTCGCTCATCATCCAAAAAAAGTTCGCTTTGATGGCCCGCCTCAGGCGTGGCACTGATGAAATCGAGGAGAGGTTGGTGGGACAGCAATTCGTTGACCGGACAGGGGTCCAGGGCCGCTGCCCCCAGATCGAACAAGTAACGAAAGGTGGTGTTGGACAGAATCATCCGGTCAGCGTCATCCAAAACGGCCACCGGCTGCTCAACCTCATTCAACAACGTGGTTAGCATCGTTTGGTTATTTTTAGCCAGCGTCACCAGGTCGGCATTATCCACAAAAACGGCGGCATAATCGGATAGAGCGGATAATAAACGGAGGTCATGGTTGGTAAATTGTCGGGCCTGATGGCGATGGCTGACGCCCAGCACCCCTTTGATCTCTTCCCGTAAGCGGAGCGGCACATACATCAGCGCCTGGGCCGGGTAATCAGGCTGCCTCTCCTGAAGTTGGGCCTGGTTGAAGATGAATGATTGTCCTTGGGTCACAACCTGACCGGCCAGACTATCGGCCACGTTCAGCCGCAGCGACCGCGTTTTCCACTCATCCATCCCTCGTGCCTCGGCCGCATACAATGTCTGCCGACTCTCGTCGATCAACAGCAGCACACTCTCCTCGGCATCGGTCAAATAGATAGCCGCTTCAACCAGGCGGGCAAACACTTGCTCCTGGTTGAACGTGGCCGTAATCGACTTCCCCACCCCAAATAGCGTGTTCAGCTCCTTGAGATGCTGCTCGACTTGCTCCTGTGAGGCCATAAGCCGTTGGTTCAAATTGGCCTGATCCTGGCAAAGACGAACATCGACCAAAGCCCGCTCCAATGCGGCCAACAGGTCGTCAGTGTCGATGGGCCGGATGACATAATCCTTGACCCCCTGGCGTAATAGGGAGATAGGTATTCCCTCGGCTTCTTGAGCCACCAGCAAGATTACCGGAATCGTCAACCCCTGCTCTTGCATCATAGCCAACGGTTGAAGATCGACCATCTCCGGGGCCGTCCAATCGAGTAGAATTACATCCGGCGGGTCGGCCAGGGCCGTTTTTAGCCCATCCCGGTCAGCCGCTACCCGCACCTCATAGCCGTTCGGGATCAAAATCTGCTCGGTGACATGCCGACGCTCTTCGATTGAATTGTTAATGACCAAGACTCGCTCGTTTGCCATACCAATTATCTCTTCGGATTGATTGAGGGGGTAGGAAATTAGGAATTCAGGAACTATAAAGCATTGTACCACGCTCTGGCCTGGCAATAAATAGGAACTTAGTGTAACTAATCTATTCAAGTGGCCCCAGATTACCGGCAATAACCCATTGCGGTTCTGCCCAAAATTTCGGCCAACTCAATCAACGAGTCCAACTCGACCCACTCCTCTGCCGCGTGAGCGCCGCCGCCCCGAGGACCGATCATCACCGTCTCGATCCCGGCGGCGGCCAGGAATGCCGCATCGGCCCAATAGGTCTCTCCTATGTGGGTCGGCGTGTGACCGGTCACTGTGGCGGCGGCCCGTTCAACAGTTTGCACCAAATGAGCAGTAGCGGCCACCTCAAAAGGGTGGCGCACAAAGTGGGGCGTCACCGTGGCCTGAAAGGTTGGATCGGCGGCAACCAGATGATCGATGATACTCTGAATTTCGGCCACAACTTGGGCCTCCGTTTCGCCGGGGATGGTCCGCCGCTCGATCTGGAGGCGGCAGCGGGCTGCGTAGGCGCTCCACTCCGTGCCGCCCTCTAATTTGGCCGCGTGGAGAGAAGGCGGCCCGACCAGGGGATGGCCCGGCTGTTGGCGCAGCGTTTGCTCCAATTTGTCCAACTCGGTCAGAAAACGGCCCATCCGCATATTGGCGTCGATCCCTTCCTCGAAACGGCTGCCGTGGGCCGCCCGGCCCACCGTTTCCACTTCCAACCAGATAAAGCCTTTATGAGCCAGGCAAAGCTGCATCTGCGTCGGCTCGGCCACGATGGCCCCCTCGACGGCGTACCGCTCGATGATGTCCGCCGTGCCCAGGCTGGCAAACTCCTCATCGGCCACCGCTGCCAGTAACACATCCCCGGCCAACGAAATGTTGGCCTCGACCAACGCTTTCAGCGCGGCCAGAGCGGCTGCCAGGCTGCCCTTCATATCATAGGCTCCTCGCCCGTACAGCTTGCCGTCGTTGATCGTGGCCGTAAAAGGCGTGGTCATTCCTTCGACGCCGACTGTGTCGATATGGCCGTTGAGCATCAACGAGCGGCCCCCGCCCCGGCCCCGGTAGCGTCCGACGACGCTGACCCGGCCCGGTTCCGGCTCGTGCGAAGCCACCTCAAGGCCCAAGTCACGTAGCGCCTCGGCGATGTAGGTTGCGATCTCAGCCTCGCCTGCGCCGCCGGGGGTCAAGCTGGGGTTGGTCGAGTCGATCCTGACCAAATCGGTCAGGGTTTGCACCAGATAGTTACGGTCGATGGTCAGGGTCATCAGGTTAACGCCATTTCTAACGCTTGCTCCAACGATAGAGTACGTCCCTCGGCCAGAATGGTCTCGGCTGTATCACCGAGGGCGTTTCGGGCCGGAGCCAGCGTTGTTTCCAGTTTTTCCTGCTCGGCGGGGGGCAGGGGCGCGCCGATGGACTCGCGCAGCGTTTCCGCCGCCCCGACCAGATGTAAGGCACGCTCGGCCTGCCCCTCCAGGGCCGCCAGGCTGCCAATATCTTCCAACAAGTAAGCGATAGCCCATTGGTCGCCGAGGGTTTTGTTGATGGTCAGGCTCTCCCGGTAGAGGGCCGCCGCCGCCGGATAATCACCCTGAGCGCGGATGACGTTGCCCAGATTGTTGAGCGAGTTGGCGATGGCCCACCGATCTCCCACCGCTCGGCGGAGAACCGTGGCCGCTTCCAACCGGGTTCGGGCCTGGTCATAATCGCCCTGGCTCAAGATGACATTGCCCAGATTGTTGAGCGAGTTGGCGATGGCCAGCTTGTCCCCCACCTCTTGGCGCAGGGCCAGACTTTCCTCGTTAAGCTGGCGCGAAGCGGCATAATCCCCTGCATATTCGGCGATGATGGCCAGGTTGTTGAGCAGGCTGGCGATGTTGGGCTTATCATCGAGAGTACGCCGGATGGCCAAACTTTGCTGATAGCGGGCCTGGGCCGTGGCATAGTCCCCCTGCTGGGCGGCCAGCGTGCCGCCGTTGTGGAGGACCTGGCCCAACCCCACCTGATCTCCCAAAGACTCAAAGGTGGTTTTGGCCCGTTCCAGCCAGGTGGCGGCCTCGGCATACTGCCCCTGTTTGCGGAACAGTTCGCTGATGGCTACCTCACACCAGGCCTGGGCGGAGCGATCATCCGTCTGTTCGGCCAGGCCCAACGCCTGGTGATACATCTGGTCCGCCTCGGTCCACTGCCCAACCAGTTGCAGAACGTCTCCCAGGCGGCGCATAATCGCAATCTTCTCGGTCGGGGGTAACAGCGGCAATACGCGGCGGTAGTAGTCGATGGCCGCGTCGTTGGCATATTCGGCCTGGGCCGCTTCGCCTGCCTTCCGCAGATATTCTTGCTTTTTGGGGGTGTTATCGCTGCGGTCATAATGGTAAGCTAACAGATCAATGTATTGATCGAGCGTCTCAGCATAATGGCTTTCCAGATAGTCGGCCAACTGCTCATGAAGAATAGAGCGCAGTGCGTAGGGCAAACTTTCGTAGGCCACCTCCTGAGTCATCACGTGCCGGAAGAGGTAGGTTAGCTCCGGGTCCGGCGTTTCCAAAGCCGTCAGTTCCATGTGTGTCAAGCTCTCCAGACTGGTGCGAACACGCGCCTCCTCCCCCAATTCCGGGTACATCCCAAAGAGCAGGGCCGTCTGGAAGAGCCGGCCAATTACGCTGGCTACCTTGAGGGTGATTTTCTGAGCCTCGCCCAGTTGGTCGATGCGGCTGAGAACCAGGCTGTGCAGGCTATCGGGCAAATCCAGCTTCTCAAGGGCCTGGCTATCCTGAGGATCAATACCCCGGTCGTGCAGATAGTTGAGCAACTCCTCGATGTAGAAGGGATTGCCCTGCGCCCGTTCCGTCACCCGCTGGATAAAGTCGGCGGGGATAGCCCCGTCTGTCTCGGCAAAGTGGGCCAGCTTCAGTTGAATCAGTTGCTCCGCTTCGGCCGGTTCAAAGTGGGTCAGGGCAATTTCGGTAAAGGCGGGTAGGAGCATCGTCCAGGGCGGACTGAGGTGCTGCAACTCCGGGGGGCGGTAAGCCAGGATGACCAACACCGGCAAATCGCTGATGGCCTGGCCGATTACTTCTAACAGTTCAATTGAGAGATTATCAAGCCAATGGCAATCCTCTAAAACCAGAAACAGGGGGGTGTTTGTGGCCCGCGTCCGCAGACAGTCGACCAACAACGACTCCAGCGAGGTTTTGCGGAGCTTGGCGTCAAAACTTTTGGTCAGATCGTTGTCGGGAATGGTGATGTTCAACACGGCCCCCAACAGCGGCAGGCGGGGCAGCAGAGCCGGGTCGATCCGTTCCAACGCCGCTTCCAGTTCGACGATCTGCCGCTCGACCTCCCAGGCGGGGTCGAGGCCAAAGAAACTGCGCCAGATCGGTTGCCAGACCAGGTAGCTGATGTTGCGCCCGTAAGATTGACACTCGCCACCGTAGCCGGTCAAGCCGGCCTCCCCGGCCAGGCGAATGATTTCGGCCACCAGTCGGGATTTGCCCATGCCTGCCTCGGCGGTGAGGCCGATGAATTGGCCCCGCCCGGCCTTCGCTTCGGCCACCCTATCCCGCACCAGTTGTAACTCCGCCTGACGACCAACCATTGGGAGAGTGTATTCCGGCTCTTGCAAATGAATGGTGTGGCGAGTTTGTCTGCCTAGCGGTTTGAAGGCGGTGATCGGTCGGCTTTTACCCTTGACCTTGAAGGGTGGCAATTCCTCCCACTGAAACAAGTCACCACTGTTTTGGCGGGCGGCCTGGCTGACCAAAATCTGGCCTGGCCCGGCCTTCTGCATCAAACGGGCCGAGAGGTTGACCTCGTCGCCTAACACGCCGTAAGTGCGACGGGCCTGACCCCCGTAGGCCCCGGTGTAGAGCCGCCCCTGGCTGATGCCGATCTGGGTCTCGGTGATGAAATCGAGCGACGGGGGCGGGCTGACGAGGTCCAGCGCGGCCGACACGGCCCGAACGGCATCATCCTCGTGGGCCACGGGAGCGCCAAAGGCAGTGTAGAGGTAGCTGCCTTTGTCGCCGATGGTCAGTTGGAACAGATAGGCATCGTAACGGGCCAGGACGGTCTGCACCCAGCGGATGTAGCCATCCAGCTTTTCCCCGGCGGCCTCGTCCCGGTCATAGTCGATGCCGTTGAAGTAGAGAAACATCGTTACCGCCGGGCGCAGTTCGGCCAGAAACTCCCCCTTGCCGGTATGCAGCCGCTCATAAATTGGCGGCAGCAGCCAGGGCCGGGTCACATCCTCCGCCAGTTGGTCGGTGTCCAGGGGCGGCCAGGGGGTGGGGGTGACGTGATGGGGGGCACGGATGGCGGCCACCACGCCATACTGCTCCGTTTCGCTCTCCGTCTCGCCCCGTCGTTCGCTAATTTCGAGTTTCGCCCCGACCTGGTCGATGACCTGAGCCGTGACCACGACCTCCCCTTTTTCAGCGTGATGCTCGGCTGCCGCCACCTGATCGAGGGTGTCCCCGGCCATCGTGTCGATATATTGGATCGTGGCCTGACCGATCAAAAAGCGGCGCACCGCCCCGACAGCGACCGCTGCCTTCATAGCCAGGGCGATGGTCTGGCCGGAGCGGGTTTCGATGGCGGCAAATTGGCCCATCTGCTGCTGCATGGCCAGGGCGCAGGCCGTCGCCCGCAGTCCGTCATCCCCATCCAGCCAACAGGTGATGGCATCGCCGCTAAAGGCCAGGACACTGCCGCCGTAGCGATGCACTTCGGAGACCAGGGCCTCATAAATCTGGTTCAGTTGACGGGTTAACTCCTCGGCCCCACGCCGGGGACCGTACTCTTGCTGCAAGGTTTCGGTCAGCGGGGTAAAGCCGGAGATGTCGGCGAACAAGACCGCGCCCGTGGTTCGCTCCGGCAGGCTGTCGCCCCGCGCCAACGCCTGCCGCCGGTCCATCGGAATGTATGCCAGGGGTGATTCCATACTTTTTGCCCTCCCCAGAAGTTTATGTGGGTGTGGGGTCAATCATAACATGGAATGTTAACAGGGGAAATGGTATCAACCGGCTATTGAGGCAGGTGAATGAATGCGCTGATTTGACGACGTCAAGCAACAGGCGTATAATAGGCGACAGTGGCCTAGCCACCATACAACTATTTAACGTTACTCTGTCGCAACGAAGCGCTTATGTCTAAACGTTTGGTCAGAACACCGATTTATCAGCAACTCAATGAAGCCCTGCGTGATCTAATCCGGCAGGGA